>SSFV01000074.1 GCA_008015565.1 Nitrosomonas sp.
CCACGTGCAGTCAGTGGAATAGTGGTTGGCGACACTTATGTCTTAACGGGAACACTTCAAGCAGATGGAAAAATTACCTGGGTTAGAACCGGCGGTTGCGTAACCCGCACAGCAGGTGCCATTTGCTAATACATTTATTTTTTGTATAAAAAAACCGCCTTAAAGGCGGTTTTTTATTTGTTAGCATACGATACTTTGAAAATACTCCACCCGCATAAAAAGTCCATTATCCTCTCTACGAAAGCAAATAAGCCACACGGACATACGCTATTCCTAGGTTCAATAATTATTTGCCGGTAACAATCATCGCTTGAGTATCGATCCTTTTATTAAGCAATGTCATATCATATCTACTAATTCTCTTTACTATACGCTACAGCGCATTATGTTAGAAAATGACATTTTTTGTCACTTTCAAGATAAATAGAAAGAAAATGGATAGAAATTTTTTTATAACACTATGATTACCAATCATATTTAATACCACCTCCTCTTCACTGCTTTTTTCATTTGTAATTTCGAAACCGCAAACTTACTCAGCTCATATCCGAGACTGCGCGGACAATAAAGCACTGGTATCAACAACCGATGGCGCGTGTGCTTTCGCTTTAAAAGTGACGATGAATTCGACGTTGAAATCACGATTTACCCGTGATTTATCCGGATGAATATCTAAGTTAAACCATAAAAGAATTGAATAGACTATGAGTTTACGCGCGCCATCGGCATTTTATGAAAGCGTATTATCAAAGGAACTCGTCCTGTCACGGCAGAACTAACCTTGCGGATCGAGCAAGCTTTTAATCAATCACCGCAATACTGGCTCAATTTGCAAGCCACGTATGATTTAAAGACCGCCGGGATCAGTCTTGGTAAACTGCTTAACAAAAATACCTTTAGTAATTAAAACAGGAAGATCCTGCTTTCGTGGTCAGCTTCTTGCATAATTTACTTGATACACACTACCCGCACTTGATGGATATCGGTTATGCCTTGCAACACCTTTTCAATGCCGTCCTGCTTCAATGTCCGCATGCCGTCTCCCAGTGCGGTGACGAGCATATCCGCCACGCGGGCACGTTCCTGAATGTTCTTCTTTAGCGCATCGGTTGCCGTCATCAATTCGTGTAATCCGACCCGGCCGGCGAAACCGCTACCGTTACAATCGTCACAGCCCACCGGTTTGCAAAGGATAATTTGGCCTTTGTCGTTGCCATATTGCTGAGTCCACTGGTTGAGAATTTCCTGGTAGGCGGCTTCGGGATTCGCCTTAAAATAATCGATATTTTTCAGTTCTTCGCAATATTCCATCAAGAGCGCTTTGATTTCCCGCTCTTCGGCCACATACGATTCCTTGCATTTGCATAATCGCTTGGCCAGGCGTTGCGCTAAAACCCCCAACAGCGCATCGGAAAAATTGAACGGATCCATGCCCATGTCCAACAAGCGAATC
Source organism: Nitrosomonas sp. (assembly GCA_008015565.1). Classification (GTDB taxonomy): domain Bacteria; phylum Pseudomonadota; class Gammaproteobacteria; order Burkholderiales; family Nitrosomonadaceae; genus Nitrosomonas. The sequence continues at coordinate 1,454 of SSFV01000074.1, forward strand.
ACGGACTCCGGTGCGCTATTGGTATGCAGTGTTGCCAATACCAAATGTCCGGTTAACGAAGCCTCAATGCCGATACTGGTGGTTTCCTTGTCGCGCATCTCACCGACCATAATGATGTCCGGGTCTGCACGAAGAAATGAGCGCATGATTGCCGGGAAAGTCAAGCCCGCCTTGACGTTGATCTGTACCTGGCGCAAACCTTTTTGCGTGATCTCGACAGGATCCTCCGCCGTCCAGATCTTGGTATCATCGCGATTGAGATATTTCAGAATGGAATGCAGTGTGGTTGTTTTTCCGGAACCGGTAGGACCGCATACAAAAAACAAGCCGTAAGGTTTACTGATGATCTTCTTAAGCGCTTCCAAATTGTGCGCGGTAAATCCCATTTTCTCTAAAGGAATGGGTTCTCCGGCTGCCAAAATACGCATCACCACATCTTCCACCCCCCCTGCCGATGGGATAGTTGCGACACGGAGTTCAATATCCAATGGGGCAAACTTCCTGAATTTAATTTTGCCATCCTGCGGCTTACGCTTCTCGGAAATATCCATATCACACATGATCTTGATCCGTGTTATTAACGGATTCCGGTAACTCGCTGGAATCTCGATATATGGCATCAATGAACCATCCTTGCGGAAGCGAATCTTGGTTTTTTCTTTACCTGTGTAAGGTTCGATGTGAATATCGGACGCACCTTTTTTATAGGCATCTACAATGATCTTATTGACCAATTTGACCAGCTCATTATCCGATGCTGCTGAAGACTCCTCAATAGTGCTGGTTTCTTCGGCCTGCTCGCCTTCCATATTGAAGAGCATTTCGCTGATATCGCCCGTGGCGATTTCGTCCTGACTACCGCCATAAAACTGCTCAATGGTTGCAGCAAATTCACGCTTGGTGGTTACCGTGTAGATAATCTTATATTTAGGAAAAATTGTGCTGGCTACACGTTGCGATTTGATCCGCTCAGGATCCAGTGTTAATACTACCAATCCATCTTTGCTTTCATCAATTGGGATCCAGCCATTGCTTTCAACATAATCCCTTTTTAAATGTTTGAGCAAATCCATCGGCTTAATACGATCCTTTTTGAATGGCTCGTAACGAATATCAAAAAATGAAGACAGCGCTTTACCGATTTCAGATGCTTCTAAGTGCAGATCATCTATTAAAACATCTTCCAAATCACAACCTTTTTTTCGCGCAGCACGCGTCGCCAATTCGAGTTCCACCGCGGTAATCAAACTTTCAAAAACCAAGAAATCGTACTTCGACTTAGGTACCTGATCGTGTTTCCAGTTCTGCTTGAATATTGTCGCCAAGGTACTGCAAACTTCAGCAACACTTTCAACGGTAGATACTGGAAATGGCAAATCATCTTTATGATTAATCAGTTGTACCATTCCCAGCACTTCGTTATGTTCCGTGTCAATAATCGGAGCAACGAGCATTTGTTTTGTACGATAACCCGTGCGTTTATCTACTTCATGCGAGAAAGTGAGCGCAGGATCAATTTTTTTTAGTTCACTTTTATTGTAAACATCTTCAATATTTATAATTTTCTTTTTCTGACTGACATAACCGGTAAGAGAGGTTTCAAGCAGCGGCAATTTCAAATCTTGAACCGAATCAAACGCGGCTTTGACTCGCGTCACCAAGAATGCATGATTTTCACTCAAGGTATAGATAATCAACCGGTCCGCATGGAGCAGACTGCACAAATCCTTGCTTATTTCCAGCATGATTTCATCGAGATTTTTCGCTGCGCGCAGCTTAGCAATAACAGGTTCCGGATCGATGGAAAAATTCGCTGCACTATGAACATCTGAAATAACTTTCCGCATCAGCGGTATCGTAGCGGCTGTATTCATGTTAACAATTCTCCAAAATTCCTAAAACTCAAATAATTGGTCATTCTCTAATCTGCGCGGATTCCATTTCGCCATATTTTGTTGGATTTGGCTCATAGTAATTTCGGCTTCACCAGGTTTTAAATGAGAAATAAATATTTCCGCATTACGCTCAAGTTTATCCAGTTCTTCTGCCAGCAAGCTGGGGCAAAGATGTTTGGATCTTATTGCAATATCCCGTTTTTGATCGCAAAAGGCCGACTCAATAATCAAATATCTCAAGTTATCGATTGTGTTGATAATTGCCCAAAAATCATCATTCGTGGTCGTATCAGCAGTAAATACCAAACTGGCCTGCCCCGAGTCCAATTGAAAACCAATCGTAGGAATAACATGGTTAGCTGGTAACGGCGTGATCTTGCGTCCCGTCAAATCAATCGCCCCCCCTAATGACAGCGTTTCATAGCGCATATAAGGGGAATCACAGCTCGGAATCTTGGTGAAATCCGGCCACAAATGCCAGTTAAATAAATGCGCGCGCAAAGTTTCCAATGTCTCTTGCGAGGCATGAATGACTATCGGCTTATTTCTCATAAATCCTACGGTATCGACCAAAAAAGGAATACAGGCAACGTGATCCAAATGGGCATGTGTTACAAAAACATGGTCAATTTTGACCATTTCTTCCATGGTGAGATTGCTAACACCTGTTCCTGCATCGATCAAGATATCATCGTCCAGCAGCATAGCTGTGGTATGCGCGCCACTTCCTATTCCACCGCTGCACCCTAAGATCCTGAGCTTCAATCGATTATTCTCAAAAACTTACTTCACCAATAACACGGGAATATTAGATAATTGCATGACCTTATTGGTCACCGATCCCAGTAATAAACCTTGAATATTTCCTTTTCCCCGTGGGCCCATAACAATCTGGTCATACTGCTTTTCGGCAGCAAAACGAACAATCATTTCAGCCGGGTCGCCCACAGTAATGTGATGCTGGTATGGAATTCCCGCTTGATCGAGTAATTCACGGGTATTCTGCAAACTTTTCAAACCCTCTTCTTGATGATATTGCTTAATATCCGCCTGATTAATAAACAAAGAAACATTCCCGCTCAAAGGATATTGCACATTCAACAAATGCAGTTCCGGTCTTTCTTTGTACCAATCCAATAATCGAATGAAATCAGCAATTGCTTTAGTAGAATTGTCAGAACCATCTACTGGAACTAAAATTTTTAACATGATTGATCTCTCAGAATTTATTGCGTTAAGTGATTACTGCTTGGGCTTTGTGTCATCCACCAGATCAATTACCGGCTTAACCGCAATCTGTTGCCGGGCGGCCAATACCTTACCCATGACAATCACCGTCATTGCGGCAACAACCGGCGCCATCCAGTGCAAATACTTAGCTTCTGCGTTAACCCAATCTTTAGTCGCGACGTCGGTCACCAGCATGTCACCGGCGATCCATCCCAGCAAACCGGCACCTATAACAATGGTAATGGGGAAACGATCCATAACTCTCATGACCAACTGGCTTCCCCACACAATAATGGGCACACTGATTACCAAACCAAACACAACCAGGCCAATTTCATCTTTGGCTGCCCCGGCAATCGCAATCACATTGTCAAGACTCATTACTGCATCGGCAACGATGATTGTTTTAATGGCTCCGATCAGGGTAGTACTGGCATTGATCTCATGTACTCCTTCCGGTTCAGGTTGTAACAATTTGATGCCAATCCATATCAACAATGCCGCCCCAACAATCTTTAAGTAAGGTATTGCCAGCAGGCTCAGTGCGAAAAAGATCAGCAGCACGCGCAAGGCAATCGCGCCAAAAACCCCCCAAAAAATTCCAAGTTTTCGTTGATGCTCTGGCAACCGCCTGCAAGCGAGCGCGATTACAACAGCATTATCCCCTCCCAGCACTATATCTATCGCGATGATCTGCATGACTGCAATCCAGAATTGCGGATTATCAAAACTCATTTATTTTTCCCTAGAAAATGCTTATCAATCATTAAAAAATTTCACACCAAAACTGAAATGGGGTTATTCCTGTGCTTTAACACCTATAAATTGCAACAGTTCGTCTTTTTGCTGCAATGTATCGTTATAGCCCAGCGCTATTAAATCCTGGCAAAAAGGCGCCTCAAATAACACATAGCTTAAAAGCGTCGAACCATTCGGCCCCATCGCACCGATCGCGCGGTATAAATTACGCATGATCCACGGCAAAGTATGCGCATATTTCTGCGCGATCTCATTAATTCCTTCACTAGGTGCTATCATCATTGCTTCAACGGGTCGCAAAGATATGTTGGTTTCTTTATAAACTTTATATGGAATCAACTTAAGCGTTTCATTGATTCGTAACAAACGTTCCAGATCGACATCCAGGCTATCTACAAAAATGCTATTCAGCGCGTGTCCCGCAATTTGCGCAAAAGGGGGATAACCTGTGGCGCTGACCCGTTTCGGCTCATCGGTAACTGGTTTACGCACCCCGATAATGAGTACCTTATCTGCTCCAAGGTGCAGCGCCGGACTAATAGGCGCAAGCTGGCGCATCGAACCGTCCCCAAAATATTCACGATTCAGTCTTACTGCGGGAAAAATAAATGGGATCGAAGAAGAGGCCATCAAATGTTCGACACCAATTTCAACGGGAATCCCCAATCTCTGCGCTCTTTTCCAAGGCATCACCTCTCTGGCTGCCTGATAGAAAGTAACCGACTGCCCCGAAGTGTATCCCCATGCAGTGAGTCCCAGAGCATGCAATGCGCCTGAACGGATGCCATATTGAATGGAACGAAACGGGAAGCGTTTCTTTAATAATGCGTATAACGGCGCGTTATCCAATAATGAAATTGGATTATGCTCACCATATTCACTCGACACCAATGACAACAGGCAACGTAACGTATTATGCAATACCCCAAAAAAATCCGATCGATAGATCTGATCGATATGAAAATTCGACCAAACGGCTTCTAGTTGCTGAATCCCCTCAGCGAAGTTGTTTGCTGCTACGGCAATACTGGTCGCATTGATCGCACCCGCCGAGGTTCCACAAATGACAGGAAAGGGATTACGTCTTTTATCGGGTAACAATTCAGCGATTGCCCGCAATACACCCACTTGATAAGCTGCACGTGCACCGCCTCCCGTCAGGACAAGCCCAACTTTAGGTGTGGCTATATTTGTATGGTGTTCATGCACGGACTAGAAACTCGGTTCTTACTTTCTCCAGCGCGTCCCGCAAGGTCTCTTCGGATAAACTATTCAAAGAATTCGAGAGTATCTTGGCAGCCTTGCGGGCAGAATTCGGTAATGACGCACTGTCCAGATTGGCTACAAAAACTGCAGCCGCGCCCGCAGCGTTCAATAAACTTTGGCGCTCGCGCATCAATATTTCCATTTCTTCCCTTAACATAGAAATCTCTTGTTCTTTCATTGTAATATCAGGCATATGATAATTCCTTAAATTATTTAAACAGTGTACTGAACTGTTTATCAATATATCAGAACTATAATGCATTAATAATTTGAACTCTGTGCTGTTTGCCACCTTTTTCTACAATTTTTTATCAACTCTGTGAAAAACCATGAACAATTTTTTGCCTGCCGAGCTTTATCCTGAAATCGAGCCCTACCGTCACGGAGCATTATTCCTAGACAAATTACATACTATGTACTGGGAAGAATCAGGCAATCCTCAAGGCGTACCCGTTGTATTTTTGCACGGCGGCCCTGGTGCCGGAGCCACATCCAAGCACCGGCGCTTTTTTGATCCGGCCTATTATCGCATCGTCATATATGATCAAAGAGGCGCTGGACGCTCTACACCGCTGGGAGAAATACGCGACAATACAACACCCCACTTGATTAATGACCTGGAACTACTCCGGCAGCATTTATCCATCGATCGCTGGTTTGTATTTGGTGGTTCCTGGGGGAGCACGCTAGCGCTTGCGTATGGCGAAGCTTATCCGGAACGCTGCCTGGGTTTTATCTTGCGCGGTATTTTTCTATGCCGCGAACAAGAAATTGATTGGTTTTTATACGGATTAAGGAATTTTTTTCCAGAAGCCTGGCGTGAATTTACCTCGCCATTATCTGCCTTAGAACGCAATGACATCCTGTTCGCATACCATCAACGCTTAATGAACCCGGATCCGGTCATCCATATGCCCGCAGCCCGTGCATGGAGCACCTACGAAGGCTCATGCTCCACTCTGCTGCCCAATCCGGCAACAGTCAGTTATTTTGCCAGCGACACGGTGGCACTGGGATTGGCACGGATGGAGGCCCATTACTTCAGCAACAATATTTTTTTGCCGGAGAACTCATTACTCGATAACGCGCACAAACTTCACAATATTCCTGCCACGATTGTACAAGGACGTTATGATGCGGTTTGTCCTATCGTCAGCGCGGATGATTTACACCATGCCTGGCCGCAAGCCGAATATATCATTATCGACGATGCCGGGCATTCGGTATGGGAGCCCGGCATACAGGCGGCGCTGATTAGTGCCATGGAAAAACTTAAAAAAATGTAACCTAGAGATGCAGGCCACACTCAGTTTTAGGTTTTCCCATCCAACGACCGCTGCGGCCTTCCCCTTTCACCGTGCAGTGCGTGCAGCCGATGGAAGAATATCCCTCTTGCACAAGAGGATGAAAGGGAAGATTGTGCTCGCGAATATATGCATCCCGCGCTTCGCGCGTGACATCGATCATCGGATTGAATTTGATAATGCCTCGCCGCTCCTCGAAAATATCCAAGCCGGCACGATGGTCTGTCTGCCAACTCATCAAACTTGACACCCAGATATGATAATTGGGCTTAATCGCTTCCAATGGATTGATTTTATTGATTGCACAGCAAAAATCCGGATCTGTTTCATACAACTTCTCTTTTTCACTGTATTGATGCTGATACTCGTCCGCACGCAAATCTTCAACCTTAAGATCGTATAGCTTGACTAAATAATTGCGATACATCAAGGTTTCGGGGAAGTGAAAACCTGTATCAATGAAAAAAATTTTTTGCTCCGGCCAGATGCGCGAAATAATATGCAAAAAATACGCAGAAGTTGCTGCAAAGGATGACGTCACCATGATTTTCTGAGGCTCAAAGTCCCTATACAACCGCCGCAAACGTGCCTCGAAATCAAGCGGATGATAACGGTCATTCAGTTCACTGATCGCTTGCGCACTTAATCCCGCGCTGTTACTGGGATTTTCTATTACTGCCGCCACTTCAGACATAAAACAATACTCACTTCAAAAATATCCAGCATTCGCAACGTGTAAGCTGTTTCAGAATCAATCCACTTAACAAATATAATCAGACTGACTCACAAAAAGACTATTTGACCATAAGAAAATAAGCGATCAATGATTGGCAAAACAAAAAGCATGACCGGCTCAAATGCAGAAAACTTAAAAATACCGATACCGGATTTACAACGCGGACGCAGCTGTCGGAAAACATTAATCTTCTTACTCCCGGCAATCTACCGAGTATCCCATCGATTGTCAAACCAGCCGGTCTACTCACTTCTTGGCTTGTGCTATCCGGTGAACCATCACTTCAGCAGCCCATTGTTTCGCAAAAACTTAATATGATTGAAATACCCCTGACACTGACATGTCATCAGCGGCTGTTAGCATTCCTGACAGCATAAATCGAAGATTGGTCTTGCGGCTTATGCACATTACAGTCGATGCATGAATAAACGCGATGCTCATATGTTTAAGATGTATCAAATGACTGTGATGCATTTATGAAATTCAAATAACTTTTTTGGAGAACCTTATGAAAATGCAAAAAATCTCGTCAATGATAGCGGTTGCAGCATTATGTTTAATGAGCTTCAACGTTATGGCAGCTTGTGCGCCGCAAGTTCAAACCAAAGTTACTCAAGCGCCGTATGCGACTTTGAATGCCATTTTGACTCCTGCCAGAGTAACCAGCATCAAGAACAAGTTGGACGCAGTTAACAATCCAACCACTTATAACATCTTACGTGCCGAAGCAGTTGCAACCTCAAATTTAATTGCTGACGGCCGTGTAGTGATAACATTGCCCGATGGAACTGTAGTGGTCGATACCTCTAAGGGTTCAGCCAACACATACGCCAACTTTCAAGCCAAAACAATCAATGAAAACCACAACACACGCGTTGCTATCCTGGACGCTCAAATCTATGACTGCGGGCTCGGTTTGGAAACAAAAACCAGCACTTCAACGGGTGATGTGGAAGTCTATCTGGCCAAACGCCTTGGTGCTTATTTGAATAGCGCCGGAACCGTCAGATTGTCAAACAAACAATAATACCTTAGCCTTAAAGAGTGAGTTGCCACTTGGCTGCTCACTCAATTATTCATCGCATTTATCATCGCCACTGAACAAGAATAGATAGGATAGCCAGTTAATTTTTAATACCTTTTCAGTCAATCCGCAGATTTCCCAGATAACCGCCGGCTTCCATCATCCAGGCAACCCCCAAATGTACGGCCAATCCACCCACAATGGACTGAGTTTTATGCGCGATCATGCCAAGCAGCAAACCTCCAAAAAAAGAGGAAATACATTCGAACAAAGGCTTGCCAAAATGTATGCTGCAATAGAATGTAGCCATTGGCAAAAGCACAGCTACGCCAGCATAGCGCACAAAACCAAAGATCAAGAATCCACGAAAAAACAATTCGATGGTAACAAAATCAATGCCATAACTGATTTCATACAGCAGCTGAAATACCAACGGATAATCAGTGTACGGGATAATAAAAGCAATTTTCTTTAGCTGTGGATAGCTATTTAAAAAATCCGCTTGTGTGCTGGCGAATATAATGAGTGGCAGCATCAATGCAAGTATCAGAAAATAAGGCTGCCACGATACCCCCTTGATTGTCATGCCCCAGAAACTTTGCTGCTTAGGCAGGATTTTGTATATGACAACTAATGGAATCATTACAATCAACAGCTTGAAAGGCAACGTAGTGACAACCGTAAAGTAATTTCCCCAGATTCCCTCGATTTTATTTTCCAATGGATTGGCCGCACTGACTTTAAGCGCGAACAACGCGGGCGCAAACAGCAATAATAGCCAAAATACCGGGGTAGTCGTTACCAGATGCTTTCTGAATAAAATGACGAATAAATAGGGCACAATAAATGCACCGCAATACATTAGAAACAATGCAAACCATCGTTCGGCCCGGGTATCTAGCCCTACTATCCAGTGATTTTCAATGCCTAACTGATAGTTAAGCGCAATAAGAATACTTATCCACACAATGCAAAACAGCGCCAACCATTTATCGATAATTGCAGCATATTCCCGCAAACAAGAAATAATATTTGTCATTTGGCGCATGAAAAAAGAACAGATTAAAAAAACAACATGGTGTATTGGAAGATAGATAGGTAATTCATTACTTAAGTAAATTTATGATTAGGCCAATAAAAAGCTATTTTTTTGACATAAAGCCGACCGATGAATTGTTATATGCTCTTCCCGACAAATTTTCATTTGGAGAAAGATATGGGAGGCTTTTTTCTTGGTCGGCAACCGATTCTGGATCGTAATCATAATCTTGTAGCATTTGAGCTACTATTCAGGCAAGAAGAAACTGAAGAAGCTGTGCATGTTACCGATGATTTGTCCGCCTCAGCCAATGTCATTGTCAATGCTTACGGCAAATTCGGCATTCATAATGTGCTGGGTCGACAACGCGGCTTCATTAATGCCGATCCCGATCTTATCATGAGCGATATCATTACTTTACTGCCAAGCAAACATATCGTATTGGAAGTTAAAGAATCTGCATCCATTACACCAGAATTCATGCAACGCTGTAGGGAGTTGAAGCAAAAAGGCTATCAATTCGCGTTGGATAACATGGTAGCGATTAACCAGAAAGTGGAATTATTGCTGCCTTTGGTGAGTGTCGTAAAAGTCGACATATTGGCATTAAATCAAAATGAGCTTAGTAAGCTGGTGGCCGAACTCAATCGCTGGCCAGTCTTGTTATTAGCATTGAAAGTTGAAAACCGCGAACAAGAAACGCATTGCCGGCAATTAGGCTTTCAGATGTTTCAAGGTTATTATTTTGCTAAACCCGAAGTCATGTCAGTAAAGCGCGCCGAGCCTGATAAAGCATCGCTTTTGAAGCTGCTATCCCTTACTACGTGCAATGATAGCCAGGAAGACAATTATGAAGACGAAAATCCGATTAATAACATTAATGAAATCGAAAAGGAATTTAAACATCAGCCGGGTTTAAGTTATAACCTTCTGCGCATGGTCAACTCGGGTAATGATGGCACACCCCAAAAAATTAATTCTATCAAGCAAGCCATCAGTTTAATGGGGCTCAAGCCATTACAAAAGTGGATACAACTGCTGCTGTACACATCAAATCGGTCTGAGGTCAGTAGTTTGGATTCCGTAACACAAACCGCTGTAACACGTGGCAAATTGATGGAGCTCATTGCAACAATCGAGCGCCCGCATGATAAGAACTACCAGGAAAGAGCATACATGGTTGGAATGCTATCGCTGCTCGATGAGCTACTCGGTATTGATATGCACAAGATTGTTGATAAATTAGGGATATCAGATGACATCAGCAAAGCATTAATCACTCGTCAAGGACGATTAGGCCAGGCATTGAAATTAATAGAAGCTAAAGAGAAGGGTGAAGCGGTTTCCATCCAAGCCATTGTCTCGGAACTGGGTTTCTTGAGTATGAACGAATTCACAAATATGCAAACGCAGGCACTGGGATGGGTTAATCGCGCCGGTGAAACGATTAATTAAGCCTATTTCCTCAGAAGCCTGGCCTGCAGCATTGATATGCCATTCCCTAATTCAATAGAAGCGCACTTGCCTCAACAGCATCTGAGCCGCCATTATTTTGCTTCATTTATCAAGCTTTTTAGCTTATAGCCGATACCCTACACTATTCAATCTAATCTCAATAACCACGGAGAGCATGCCATGAACCCAACAACATTACACGAAATTGACGAGCGCACTAATTTGACGGCCAGTAATAAATTTGAGTTATTACTGTTCAGATTAGGTGAAGCTCGCGGCACTGGTCATCGCGAATTATTCGGCATCAATGTATTTAAAATACGTGAAATCCTTGTTATGCCAACTATCACCGCAATAGCTAACGCTCCAGCTAATGTATTGGGTGTTGCCAATATTCGAGGACAAGTCATTACAGTCATCGACTTACCAAAAGTTGTAGGGTGCACACCTAAAAAAGGAACGCCGATCCTGCTCGTCACTGAATACGCAAGATCAACGCAAGCTTTCGCAATTGAAGAAGTTAATGAAATTGTTCGCCTGGAGTGGAATCAAGTAATCGCCGCGGAAGGTAAAGGCGGTAACCTTATTACCAGCATTGCGCGGCTCGATGGCAACTCGGAAGATTCCAGATTAGCTCAAGTTCTCGATGTCGAACAAATTCTGCGCGATGTTTTACCCGGCACCGCTGAAAACTTTATTCCCAATAAGATTGATACGACATTTAAGCTACCTTCCGGCAAAATTATCCTCGCTGCCGACGATTCACCGCTGGCACGCAGCATGCTTGAGAATACGCTTAAAACACTGAATCTTCCTTTTGTCATGACTAAAACCGGGCTCGAAGCATGGACAAAAATTCAATCCCTGTCCGACGCAGCCAAAGCGGAAGGCAAGTCACTCCAAGACAAAGTTGCACTCGTACTCACCGATCTGGAAATGCCTGAAATGGATGGTTTTACCCTCACACGCAATATCAAGAACAACCAGCAATTTAAATCAATCCCAGTGGTGATTCATTCCTCTCTAACTGGCGAGGCTAATGAAAACCATGTTAAATCGGTTGGTGCCGATGCCTATGTTGCCAAGTTTGTAGCAGATGAATTGGCCGCAGCTATTCAAAAAGTATTGCAATAACAATCCTGAAACCACTTGCTCTTTATACTGATTCAGACATGCATTAGCCGGTCCCGTTTCTAATAGGATCGGCTAAAATTGTCTCCGGTTTCTACACTGATCGGTATTCAATGACAGTGCTCATACAGATTCATAAGTCTCTGCTAATTTCGTGATAAATGGCTCTCATGACATCATTGTTGTAATTTTGAATGATATCCTGGGATTTAAACAACGCCTTGAGTTCAACTAGGGTAATAACGATTAGCAGAACCACCCCGGCCAGTGCAAGTCCCGTGAATAACAGTAATACGCCGAAAAGAAATATACTTAAATTGACTAAACCCCGCACCCATTTGCCCAGATAAAAATGATGCAATCCGGCAATGAATAAATAATTCAGTGTTGCGTAAGTATCAGGATCTTTCAATCGTTGTTCCGTTCGTTTAAAAAATTGGAATCGCTGTTCATCCGGTAATTCACGCACTAATTTCCGGATACGCTCCTCATCCTCCTGAATTGCTTCCTTAGTTTTCATTGCACTAGCGCGCCAGCGTAATAATCACCGCTTCACGTTTCCAGAACAGCATAAAACGCTTTTGCTCGACAAATTGAAATAATAGCGTCCAACCATCGGCCGCTTCTTTATTGAGCGTAACTTCCAATCGCTTAATCGGAATGCCGGACGCTCCTAAGAAAATCGTGCCCAATCCGCCTTCTGTGATATGCAATACTTTATATTCCTTATAAGCCATTATCTAATCTCCTTTAATAGGAACGAACAAGCAAGCGATTGTGAATCAGTGTTCATTTGGATTTTTAAAACCAGCCCTCGAGACGCCATCCCCTCGTGACAAACAGCGGAACGAATGCAGGCGGTATGTACAGACGGTCTTCCACATTGGGAATACGGAAGTAATGCTGCGCTTGCAAAATGACATCATCATCGCGGCTTAAATCAATCACTGCGCGATTGGGCATTTCACGCCGCCCGAGATAACGCACCTCAAATGCTTCCAAACGCAGCGGATTATCCGAGTTAAATACGCCGATCTTGTTTGCACGCGCTTGACGCACAAAATTACGCGCACGGCTTAAATCTACATTGGATTCAGCGATCCGCTTTGCCATGCCAGGCGCAAACACGGCATCCAATAGCGATTTTTCTCGAAACGGTGCAATATTTGGCCAAATGAAATAAGGCAGCGCTACCCCCTTTTCGAGTTGGCGTTCATTGTACGTGAGCGGTCGCGGACTCGGAATATTGGCATTGGGTTGATTGCGATTAATAAAAGCCAGAAAACGGCCATACGCATCAAATACTTCGTGCGAAAAAGCAATAAAATATCCGAAAGTATCCGGGTTTTGCCCTAATGCGTCCATATCCGCCTGCACCTGCTCGATTAATACCTGTTCCGCTCTTTCGCCGTGAAAACGGTGATTGATACCGGCGCCAGGACCAACTCGGCCACGCAAGTATTCAATTAGACCGGCATCGAGAGGATACGAACCCAATCCGGACAAAAAAGGATCGGTGAGATACGCTTCCCATTCCGCCGAGTCAAGACGGCGCGAAGCTTGCGACCCTGGTAACTGGAAGTTTTTTTCCGGGGTATCCACGCCAAGAAAACGCAGCGATCCACTTCCGCTGAAATGAAAACCAATGGTATCGCCGTCTGCAATCGATGCATCGAGTGATTGCGGCCGACCATCTGTTCCACGGCGGATAGAACCAACAGCCCTGATATTGCCGCCTATATTGAAGAAAATATCAGTCATCATGAAATCTCCGGCAAGTAGGTAAGATTGTTTTTTTTAAAACGATGTTGCTTTTAAAACAATAACTAAGTCCGCACACCATCATACCATAGCAATTCCTTTCGGCCTTAATCCACTTCCCACACACGAATCGAATAAATGCCAATTTGATGTTAACGTAATCAATTGGATTCTACTTGATTTGCAACAACAACCCGCCTGCGATAGGCAATTAAGACCATCAGTACGACACACACTGCTGCAATGGAGCCTGGAAATAATAACGTCGTAGCCGAAAAATTTTCCATCGCCAATCATTACCAGTAGATTGCGGACCGTGAACAAACCAAAAAACAACAGTGATTCTGAATAGGGGAAATAATATGCTTTCCTGATAGTCGGCCCAAACCCGAGCGCATCGACGATAGTCAAGGTGACTACCGCCCACAATGGATCCGAGGTCACATACCACAACGGCAACGACGACAACGCCGAAATAAGAAACATCCAATCAGTTTTTGTAATCGTCACATCCGCACGTTTTAGATAAGCCAAACAAGCAATGAAAATTGTAATACTGCCGGAAATACCGACCGGCCATGCACCCACACCTCCTTTATCCTCAAGCTGCGCCAGAAAAGCAAAAAATGTTGTGACGCCCCAGATGATCCAAGAGAACACGTGGGGCGTAACGGTACCGTTAAAGATTGCGCGGATATAGGGAATGAAGGCCGTCAATGTCAACACAATGGCAATCGCGCTAACTATTTCTTTGTAATAAAACATGCTGCCCTGATTTTTTTCTTATAAATACCCTATCAACTATCATTATTGATCAATAATCAAGGATATCTCATTAAATTCGGAAAGATAGAAGCTACAATCTTCGGATTTTCCTCGATTATGGCGATTGTGCCATGAGCTTTTCAATTTGTTCTATTGCACGCGCCACACCATTTTCTTGCGCCATCGCTTGTCCCAAAGCGTTTGCACGCCGGACAACTTCTGGCGTTTCAGCAAAAGCGATCATGACAGATAAGTTTTCTGCATTGATTTTGGTATGGTGAATATAATTTGGTGCAACCCCTGCTGCTGCCAATCGGCCTGCCCAGAAAAATTGATCGCCGGCAAATGGAATCACAATCGACGGCACGCCCGCTCGGCATGCGGTATGCGATGTACCGGCGCCACCATGATGAATCACCAGCGAAGTGCGGGGAAACAGCCAGTGATGCGGCGTATCGCCAATGACAAAAAAATTTTCCGGCAATAAGGCAGGATCAACGCCGCTCCATCCGGGATAAAAAAGGGCTCGGCGTCCGGCCACGGCATCCACGACGGTCGCCAAGAGTTTTTCCCGGTCAAATCCTGCCATGCTGCCAAACCCTACATAAATCGGCGGCTCGCCGGAAGAAAGGAATTCCGTCAAAGCGGCTGGCGGTTCCCAGGTACCTGAACCGGCATACCATGCACCGCATATTTTCCAGATCTCAGGCCAATCTGCCGGTTGTGGCACAAGATGGCGCGATATGCCATACAGAATCGGATAATCGCGCCACATCCGGCCGCGCGACGCTTGCCCACACACTTCGCGACGCGCTTCGTTGATGCGCTTGCGGAATGACTGCCACAACAACGTGTTGACTGCATGATGACTTATCCGGTTGAGCCAAGCGGGCATCCTCCAGGGCGGCAACAGCGGCGAAGCAAACGCCCGGGTCGGCGACATCGGCCAAAGCCCCAGGCCGATAGCCGGAATACGTAAATACTCGGCCACCGATAATCCGGCATAACTGGTAATTCCTGAAAATAAAATCGCATCAGACGATTTGGCTTGTTCGACGATTGCTTCCATCCAGGCAACCGTATTTTCATCTGCAATACGCGCAACCGCCTTAGCCATTTGTGTGACATCGCCGCCTTCCCGCATCAGCTTAGATAATGCGCCATCCGCCCCAACCGCTGCCTTCATGTCACCACTCAGCGCCTGCGCGGGAACCCCATGCATCTGTGCTGCACCGAGTGTTGATCGGTCAGCAAACAGATGAACATCGTGCTCTGCATTACGCAAGCCACGACAGAGTCCAATCAACGGGCGGGTATCGCCTTCGGTACCGTAGGTGACGACTGTGAAGTGCATGGATGCTTTACCGATAACTATAAAAAATTTAGCAAATTTAGAGGATCAGTAGATTAGGAATTCGATACACACAGCGACTGAATCATCGACCAATTATTCAAGTATTTCTTGAGACTTCTGGTTTCATCAGTAAATCTATCCTGTGTTACTAGCAATTGTTCATCCTTTTTAAGTCCTCTTGTTTCCCAACAATTTTTCGAATTTGTAACCCAAACATAACTATTAATACGCTCCTGATTTCCAAGCGCGTCATAGAGTCTAATAAGATCAATCGGTTTAATGACGATAAGATCTGAATCACGATTATGAAAGCTATAAGTAACAAGAACCCAGTAATCAGCAGGTGATTTCACAATTTTTTCTCTTTTGAATGTCCACCAACCACCAGATTTAATAGTTGTCGCTATTTCTGGTTTGACACCATTTCCTAAGTAATCCTTAGAGAATTTAATTTGTAATGAAATTGAGTCCCTACAATTTTTATCTGTAACCAAAAGATCGACACCATCATCTTTTGATGGTATCCATACCCTGATCAAAGGGAAAGTTTCTTCAATCTTTGCTGCTACTAAGTATTCACCTGCATGAACTGTAAATATTGGACGCATTGATATGATCTTTATAATAAATTAAATATCTAGAAGCAGACACCTCGCTTCATTCATCACAAATATCTCATTCCCAAATCACCATCTTGAAGCGTTCCTTGACAATACCGAAGTAGTTACACTTCCAGTTGCTTTGGACGAAAAAATCGAGGTGATGCCATTGATCTTTCTGTTTCCCACCAGCGGAAGGGTATCGCCAGTTGTTCCATAGGTGACGGCAGTCAAGCGCATAATTTCTTTACGGATTTAAGATGGATAATAAAGCTGGGCCTACCGCTCATGAAGCAGTGCTGAAGGAAAATGGAAACGTATTGCACAGCTTCAGATGCTTATTATCGCCTCATTTATTCGCAAGCGTTGTATGTTCTTATACAATAGAGGCAATTCATCCATCCATTATTTTAGGGAATAGAACAAAAAATGTGCAAGCTATTCAATAAACAAGAAAACAGAGACCTGCAGCAAAATCAGCAGAGACGCTCATTTCTTAAACTCAGTATGGCATCCGCATTGGCGGGGCTGGGAGTCGCGGCGGCCAATCAGGTTATGGCCACATCGGGCGTGATTAAGGAGCCGCCTCAGCCTGAAAATGTACTCACACCGGAAGCAGCTTTAGAAAGGTTAATGGCAGGTAACGATCGTTATGTTGCCGGTCACTCCACTCCATTAAATTTTGAACATGAACGCGCAGCTTTGGTCAAGGGCCAGAATCCTTATGCCAGTATATTAAGCTGCGCCGATTCCAGAATAAGCCCTGAGTTCTGCTTTGATGAGCAACGAGGGGATTTATTTGTCGCGCGCGTAGCTGGCAATTATTTAACCACGGATTTTGTGGCCACGCTCGAGTATGCGGCGGTTGTGTTGCATACGCCCCTGATTATGGTGCTGGGCCATGAAAGCTGCGGCGCAATCCAGGCGGCTATCGATGCCGTCGATAACAGCACGCAATTTCCCGGGCATATTCAGTCTATCGCCAGCGCGTTAGCGCCGGCAGTAAGAGCCATTGATAAGCAATCGAAGAATCGTATCGATGATGTCGTTAAAATGAATGTCATACAAAATGTGCAAGAATTGAAAAAGCAGACACCGATTCTAAATCGATTGGTCGCAGAGAAAAAGCTGCTGGTGGTGGGTGGCGTATACAACCTGAAAACCGGCAAGGTCGATATGGTCGCTTAAGGAAATATGACTAATTGCCTGCGTAAATCATTATAGAAAATTACAGCCAATCCGGTTGAATCCGAAGTGCCTGCAACTTCATCTATCTATTACCCGCTTACTCCCAAATCACCATCTTGAAGCGTTCCTTGACAATGCCGAAATAATTGCACTTCCAGTCGCTTTGCGCAAAGAAATCGAGGTGATGCCATTGATCTTTCTGTTTCAAGATGCGGTTAGCGGCATCGTCCCAATCGATGGCGGCAAATTTGGTTTCGAGCTGCTGTTTACAGGCTTCGACATCAGCAAAATCAAAACCATCGTATTCCCAATGCAATACTTCGAATACATTGCCATCGCTGTCGGCATAGTCCATGCTGAAATCGAGCCCCCATTTCGGACGGATGCGGATAATTTTGTAAATCAATGGGTTTTCTTTAGCCCAGCGTTGCAATTGCCGCAATGCTTCCCCGGCATAGCCTTTGCGTTCAAACAACAGACTGTGATTCAATACCGCGCCTTCGACCCGCTCCGGTTGCGTAAACCACGGTGCCTTTAGCGCACGCCGGTGCTCCCGGTGAGCATGCGCTGGTGTCAGATTGGCTTCAGCGTAACGCTGCTCCAAGCCGGTCAGATCGTAGCCGTTCTGGTCAAACAATGCCAGCTCGCGTGCTGGCGGCACATCTAAACTGTTTAGCGGCTGATCCCAATGGCTTTTCGGATTGAATTGATGAGGGGTTAAATCGATATAACTCATGAAATGGCGAATCTACTCATAATGACTGATAAACAAGATTTAGCATGCTAGCAAAAACCCTGCATTCCTGCCATTTCAGGCGTAGCAAGAAATCCATATTGTGGGTTCACGAAGATCCCTCACTTCATCCGCAATGACAAATGCAGGTTGCTCAACGAATCCCTAACGAATATTGACCCGCGCTTTTCCATACAATTCCCGCAGCTCATCTTTGGCTTTTTCCAACACTTCGCGCTGCTGCGCAGATAAATGTTTCCCCGCCCGATTGATGTAAAAATTCAGCATCGACATTGCCGAAGCAAACGGCTCCGCCTTACGCCGCTGACTACTATCTGCCGAATGTTTCAACGACAATGCGATTTTATGCGGATCATTCCAGGTAAACACACCCGGTTCGAGATCCAGGGCGTTGTTGGTTTCGGTAACGTGGTGGGACCAGTTTTGTGGCATTGAATTAGTAATTCTCAATTTCAGAATGCAAATTGCAGTATTCTGAAGCACCTGAAACATCAGGGAATAAAGAAAGTGGATTTATGTTCATGCGATTCAATGATCGTAAACACTTTTCTCGTTCCTTATCTGGAATAAGAAATTTAATCAGCGTCATACCATTATCATCAGATGGATGATGATTTGAAACCCAGGATTCAATCGATTCATTTGTCATGCTGCGTGTAAAAAGACCACCTTGATTAATGAGACGCTGATTTTCATCTGAAAAAGGTCTTATGAAAATCAACTCTGGTTCAGCATTGTGATTAATCACGTTTAACAAACCTATCGGCCTACCTTTTTTCTTATATTCTATCCGCTGATTTAAACGCCATACATTTTCCTTTGTACATTTCTCATGTGCCCATTCTGCAACTGACTGGTGAAGAGCAAATATTGCACGATTTTCTGTTTGCGGATCGTCAACTTCTATAAATGCAAAAAAAGCAGCCACAAACGGTGATTTTGTCCAATCAAGAAGCGGCGTGGCCAGCCCGTGATGCTGACCTAATGCCCACCAATCATTTTCGTCATTGATGGGCGGAGGATTTTCTCCTCGCCGCCCTCTCACAGAAAACTTAAAATTCTCAAGATGTTTGTTTCTAAATTTGTAGTATTTTTCCGTGGAAAGCTTTTTATTTTGAATAAGCCGATCAATTGTAGGAACAAGCTGCCACTCATCACACCTTTGACC
>SSFV01000034.1 GCA_008015565.1 Nitrosomonas sp.
ATTGACCGACAGCGCCGATGTCGAAATTAGCTCGGGCACAGCATTCACGATCACCCTGAGCGCCACCGATAAAGCAGCTATTAACCAGATCGTCAACAAGAACGGTGCTGCTTCGACCGGCGGAACTACTTACAATCTGGCTGCGGCGGATGATTGGAACACCAATGCCACCACCGGCGATACCGCCGACGCCACCGGTAATGGCATCACGGCTTCGAATGTCGCCGTACCGGCAATCACCTCAGCCACCTATAACGCCAGCACCGGCGCACTGGCGGTCACCGGTAGCGGTTTCTTGAAGCTGAACGGCGCAACCAACGATATCGATGCATCGAAGCTCACCTTCACCGGCGAAGGCGGTGATACCTATACATTGACCGACTCCGCCGATGTCGAGATCACCTCCGGCACGGCATTCACCGTGACATTGAGCAGCACCGACAAAGCCGCCGTCAATCAAATCGTCAATAAAAACGGCATCGCTTCCACCGGCGGCACGACTTATAATCTGGCTGCCGCAGAGAATTGGGCAGCGGGTGCCGATGCCGCGGAGAATGTGGTTGATGCCACCGGCAACGGTATTACCGTTTCCAATGTTGCCGTCCCCGTTGTTACATCAGCCACTTATAACGCCAGCAGTGGAGCGCTGGCAGTAACGGGCAGCGGTTTTTTGAAAGCCGGTGGCACAGCCAATGATGTCGATGCTTCCAAATTCACCTTTACCGGCGAAGGTGGCGGATCTTATACACTGACCGACACCGCCGATGTTGAAATCACTTCCGGCACAACATTTACCCTTGCGCTGAGCAGTACCGACAAGGCAGCGGTCAATCTGCTGTTGAACAAAGCGGGCACCGCATCGACCGACGCCACCACCTATAATTTGGCTGCTGCGGAAGACTGGATGGCGGGTGCCGATGCCGTTGCAAATGTTGCCGATCTTGCTGGAAACGTTATTACAGCAACCGTTGCAAGCTCCTCATCAGGAACAAGCGGAAACGGCAATTCATCTTCAACATCGACAATTATTGATGGTGTAATTGCAAGCACTCTCAAGCAATCAAATGGCACGATTGTCACGACCGTTGCGCCAATTAGCAGCGATCGGGAAGATGATCCCGCAAGTTTATTCAGAGCCTATGCTGACATTCCTGTGAAAAATTCCAATGGGAATACTCTGCTCACGATGAGTTTACCGGCCGATACCGGCCTAAAAATTATAGGCAGGCAATCGTTGAATTTGCGCGATGCAACGATTGACGTTATTCAGTACATCGAGGAATTATTGGGATCAGATACTCCGCTCAATAACGAAATGATCAACCAAGCAAATAAATTTATTTCAACATTGACAGTCGATCAGCGCGCGACTGTCCAGGTTGTTACTCCATCCGTCGCAGGCAATCAGTCCCCTGACATGCCAATCGTCATTACTGGCACGGCTTTAGAACGCAACGAGCCAGTACTGCTGATTATTGATGCCAGCAATCTGCCGTCCGGCACCATCATTCAACTGGATCAAGTAGCATTTGCATCAATCATTGGTGCCTCGCGAATAATTGGTGGCAGCGGCGAGAACTTTGTTGCCGGTGATCATCAACCTCAGTTTATCGTCCTCGGGCCAGACAACGATACGCTGTCTGGCGGCGGCGGCGCCGATACGGTGGGCAGCCTTAGCGGCAGCGATCAAATTTCCGGAGATGACGGTGATGACACTATTTTTGGCGGCTCCGGTAACGATCAATTAAACGGTGGCGAAGGAAACGATCTACTCAATGGCGGTAGCGGATTTGACAGTGCAATACAAGCCGGTGAGCTAACCGGCTATCAGATAGTAACCGATGGCAATGCCATTACGCTCACACACTCTGATGGCACAGCGGATACGTTTACCGATGTTGAACTGATTCATTTTACCAATGGCCCCGGTTTGGCTATAGCCTACTCCAGCGTCGAGGCTGTCGCGCACTATCTGGTAAGAACCTGGCTGCAACGCGATTTAACAGCCGATGAAGGGAATGCCGTGCAAAACTGGCAGGGTGCCGGTAGCAATGATATTTTGGCAGCTTTTCGTAACCTGCCTGAAGCCATTGGATTGCTAAATAAAAGCAACGATGAATTGTTGGCAGGTATGGAAACCGATAGCACAATTATTCAAATCAATGCTGTCCGCGAAATTGTTGCGGGAGAGAGCGATGATGAAGGCTATTTGCCTTTAGGATTGGCACTTAATGCCGATGGTGGCGCAGGCTATGATGTGCTGCATATGCCAGGCAAGCGCGGCGATAACCATCTAGAGTTTGTCAATGGCCATTTAGAACTGACGCAGTTAAGTACGGGGTCCATGCTGAACCTCAAAAATGCTGAAATCATTGCATTTGATAGCGGCGAAACGGTCGCCATTGCTCACAACCCAACTGAAGGCATTTTGGCGCGATTGTTCCATAGCTTTTTTAACCGTGATATTACGCCTGCCGAATGGCGGTTAGGCCAGCAAGCTCTAGAGGAGCAAATGGATCCGGAACAAATCTTGGAATGGTTTGAACAATCAGCGAATTTGGGTGATTTGTCCGACCTGGAATATATTCAAACGATCTATAGCCAAACACTCGGGCGTTCTGCCAATGAGGCGGAACTAACGCTGCAATTATCCCGGTTAGACGGCGGTCAGATTGACCGTAAATGGCTGGCTGCGGAAATTGCACAAACTCCGGAAGCGGATGTTTACCTACTAGGCAGCGTTATGCTGCATCAAGCGTGGATATAAAATATCTCATTGCAAGACATTCTAATTTTGTAAATCGCGATAACCTAATAGCCACCTGGCATCGATGATAAAATCCGCCATACAATATAATAGCCTTATACAGCAAAGGAATCTGCACGTGCTTCATGCTTCGGTTAACTCATTCTTTCGGATACTCCAATTTTTTTTCTGCTCATTCTTTCTATCTAATCCAGCATTTTCTCAAGTTTCTGCTGTGGATACCCGGGTATTGGAACAACAGCTTTTGCAACCGGACTTGCTTAAATTAAAGAAAACCGATCTTGCAGATTTGCAGCGTTTATATACAACACGCCGTTTTCAACCCATCTGGATGACAGCAGAACCGGAATCGGCATTACTGGCCGCAGCGATCGACTTTATCGCCAGCTCGGAAACAGAAGGCTTGGATAGCCGCGACTACCGGTTAGAACAATTGCGCCAATTGCAACAGCAAGTCAATCAATCTTTACCGGCAGCAATTGAATTGGAATTATTGACCAGCCATGCAGTACTCATGTTAGCGCGTGACTTAACACGTGGAAAACTCCAAGCCAGCCTGGCTGACCCAGATTGGCATATTCCGCAAGCAACTTTCGATGCGGTGGCATTCTTGCAACAAGCGATCGAGACTAACCGGCTGCCGCAATCGCTTCATGATTTGTCACCGCAAAAGCATCACTATCAATTGCTCAAGCAAACCTTGATACGTTACCAGAGCCTTATGCACAATCATGCCAACTGGAATCCCATTCCTGCCGCGAAGACCTTACATCCTGGCGAAGCGGATGCGATCATCCCGCTGATTCGCCAGCGCATGGCTCAGACTTATGATATTGACGGAAACACGTTATACCATTTAGCGCCCAGCAGCAGCCCGCAATACGATGCTGAGCTGGTAACCGCTATCAAAGCGTTTCAAATCCAACACGGCTTAATCGCAGACGGCGTCATTGGAAAAAATACTATCCGTGCATTGAACATCCCGCTCGAATGGAAAATACGCCAGTTACGCATCAACATGGAACGCTTACGCTGGCTTCCCGCAGATTTGGGCCAACGTTACGTGCTGGTCAATACAGCCGGTTTTAGACTTACCGCTGTCAAACAGGATGAGCCTCCGCTCAGTATGCGGATTATTGTCGGCCGCGACTATCGTTCAACACCCAGCTTTAATGGCGCGCTCTCACACATGGTCTTGAATCCGTACTGGACGGTACCGGTCAGTATTGCAACCAAAGATTTATTGCCAAAACAGAAAAAGAATCCGGATTATTTCACATCTAACGGCTTCAAGATCTATTCCGGCCATAACCGTACTCTAGAACCCATTAATCCTGACACGATCGATTGGCAAGCCATTAACAAAGCTTTTCCTTACGTTTTAAAGCAGGATCCGGGAACGCACAATGCATTGGGCCGGATCAAATTTATGTTTTCCAACTCTTTTAGTATATATTTGCACGACACACCTTCCAAGTCATTGTTTCAGAAAGATATAAGAACTTTCAGTTCCGGCTGTATCCGCTTGGAAAAACCTTTGGAATTGGCTGCATTTTTACTTGGCGAGCAAAGCTTACCGGATAAATTTCTTGCTGATATGGATAACGGTAAAACAAAAACCGTGCATTTACCTGGACAAACGCCCATCTACTTGGTGTATAGTACGGCCTGGGTTGACGAACAAGGTCAAATTCATTTTTCACCCGATATTTATCGCCGAGATTTACGCGCATTGCAATATGCCGGCTGGTAGTTGTTTTTACCAATACTCATAAATTTTTCCGGAGAAAAAATACGATGCTGATACAAAAGTTTTTGAATCAAAACAATTTATCAGAAACCAAACTGGCGCATAGCCGCCGCATTTTTTTAAAAACAGGATTGAGCGCTTGTACTTTACTTGCGCTGCCATTCGCAGCAACCGCCCATGCGGCCACCCAAAAACGTCCTTTTGAAAAAAAACTAAGCTTTCTTAATTTACATACCGGCGAGCGTGTCCGCCAGGTTTATTGGGCCAATGGCCGCTATGTCCCGGGCGCACTGCGGGAGATCAATCACGTGTTGCGTGACCACCGTACCGGCGACCGTTATACCATCGATCCAGAGCTATTCGATATGCTGCACCTGCTGCAACGTAAACTGAGTACAAATCAGGAGTTTCATGTCATTTCCGCCTACCGCTCGCCCGCATCCAATCAAATGTTGGCAGCACAAAGCGGCGGCGTTGCAAAAAACAGCTTGCATACCCATGGAAAAGCTATCGATATCCGTTTACCGGGCCGCAGACTTTCTGAGGTGCGTGCAGCGGCAATGTCATTGCAAGCGGGCGGTGTAGGCTATTACCCGTCTTCCGATTTCGTTCATCTGGATACCGGAAGCTTTCGTTTTTGGGGTGGTTGATTTAAGTATTTATCAAGAAACGCCATATTGTTCGCGATAACGCCGTACCGCTTGCAAATGCTGGGTTAACTCATCTCCGCACTGCAAAAAATGGATTAAGTCGTTCAAATTAACAATGGATGTTACTGGAATCCCGAGGTTTTTACGGACTTCCTGAACCGCCGATAACTGATCGACACCACGCTCCATGCGATCGAGCGCAATGATCACACCGCCGGGTGCCGCACCTGCAGCCTTAATCAAGTCGGCCGATTCGCGTATCGATGTGCCGGCAGAAATGACGTCATCGACTATCAGCACACGGCCTTGCAGCGGCGCGCCGACAAGCATCCCACCCTCGCCGTGATCCTTTGCCTCCTTGCGGTTAAAACAAAATGGATAGTTATGTCCCATTTCTGCCAAAGCAATGGCAATCGCACTCACCAGCGGAATGCCTTTGTACGCGGGGCCAAATAACATATCAAACGGAAGCGCTGCAGCAATGATTGCTTTGGCGTAAAATTGGCCCAGCCTGCGCAATGAATCGCCATCGTTAAACAGCCCAGCATTAAAAAAATAAGGTGACAAGCGCCCTGCTTTGGTGATGAACTCGCCAAAGCAAAGTACTTTACGTTCAATAGCAAACTGAATAAATGCCTGCCGGAAATCTGACATAACTGTGATCAATCCTTAAAATATGCAAATTATAACGCTTAACCTCAACGGTATCCGCGCAGCGGCAAAAAAAGGTTTCTTTACATGGCTAGCCGCGCAATCGGCTGAAATTGTATGCGTGCAAGAGTTAAAGGCACAGTTGCCCGATTTCTCCGAAGAAATGCGTTCACCGGGCGCATACCAAGGTTACTTTCATTGTGCAGCACAAAAAGGCTATAGCGGTGTCGGCATGTATTGCCGCAAGCAACCCGATAAAATCATTGAAGGTATCGGTGTCCCTGCAATCGATTCGGAAGGCCGTTTTATTCAGGCAGACTTTGGCAATCTGAGCATTGTATCCATTTATTTACCTTCCGGATCGAGCGGTGAACACCGTCAAGCCGCAAAGTTCTTTTTTATGGAACATTTTTTTCCGGTTCTGAAAACATTGATAGCTTGTGGCCGCGAGATTATTTTGTGCGGCGACTGGAACATCGCGCATAAAGAAATCGATTTGAAAAACTGGCGCTCAAATCAAAAAAATTCCGGTTTTCTACCAGAAGAACGCGCCTGGCTGTCGAATGTATTCGACAGTATTGGCTTTGTCGATGTTTTTCGCCGCCTCAATTCCGAGCCTGAGCAATACACCTGGTGGTCC
>SSFV01000079.1 GCA_008015565.1 Nitrosomonas sp.
CGATTACACTGAACGTCCGGCAAGTTTTGTTCCAAATATAATACCGGATGGAATCTTCCATAACCATCATCGTATACAATATTCAGTGCTTCATGGATGACATCGTTAAGATTTGCCCGCTCGGTTACCAATTCCCCTTTCTGCAAAAAAGCCAGTAGCTCGTGTAAGCTGCGTCCGGCGCGCTGCGTTTGTTCCACACATCCTTCAAGCGCTCTTTTTAAATTGGTGGCGCTAAAATTATCACTGTTTAACGCATGCAGGACAACTTCACTGTAGGCTGAAATGGCCGCTAGCGGCTGATTCAGTTCATGCGCGATCGCTGATGCTGTGCGGACGGCCACTTGCTGTTTGAGAATGTTCTCTGTTTCACCGCGTTGCACTTGTAATTTCTTCTGGGATTTTTTTTGCTCTGTTATATCCCGTGTAATACCAATGAGCCTGCGCGGATAGCCATCTTCGAAATATACCCTTCCTCTCGCGGATATCCAGCGTTCTACACCATTACTGGGATTGATGATGCGGTATTGCGCTTTGAATTCGCCGGTACTGGCAGGGTCCATTGCTTTATCGATGGCAGCTTGCCTTGCTGCCCGGTCTTCAGGATGTATGGCCGCCACGAATTCTTCATAACTTACGGTTTTTTCCGATTGTTTGCCCCATAGTTTGCGCATTTGTTCATCCCAATAAACAATGTTGCGTTTGAAATCGTAATCGAAAATGCCTAGATCGGCCGCTTGCTTGGCTAGGCGCAAACGCTCTTCGCTGGCTCGCAGCGCTTCCTCTGCATCAAGACGCCGCTTAGCGGCTGAGAAAACCATGAGAACATAAACTTGCTGTTTCACTTTTATCGGGCTAAGGCTGATATCTAACAGCAGCTCTTTCCCTTCATAATTTAATGCAACAAGCTCATTGCCAGCATTCAAGGCGCGCTTTGCCGGCTTATTAAAGAAAAGTTTTTGATAGTATCGATATTGCTTCCGGTAGCGGGGCGTTACCAGCATTTCAAACGCTAATCCGGTTAGCTCCGGTTTCTGATAGCCAAGCAGGTGCTGTGCCGCATCATTAATCCATACAATCCGACCGCTGCCATCCGCAAGCAGCATTGCATCCGCTGCCGCATCAAATACTGCTTGGAAACTTAATTCTTTAATTATTTTAATTTAATTATTTTTTTGTTCGTGATATCGGATACCAATTTTTTCAAAGCTTACGTTAAAAACCGGCAATTTTCTACAATTTATTGATATATAAGGGATTGCACTTACGTGTCAGCACGGATATTGCCGTTTATTCTTCTTCTGTAGGATTCAAATAGCAGGAAATATAGGCGAATGTACTTATTAATTTAGTTTGATTATGGGTGTCTTGCAAGCTATGCAGATGAATATTAGAAAACTAAGTGAATGTCTCGAGATATTGACGGTGGACAAGAATCTTGCCGCGCAAAGCAATAGAAAAATTCAGTTTCTCAGACAAGTATGATTTGTTGTTATGCCTGCGCGATTTAGTCGGAGCCTTTGATGCAAAAAGGTTAAATCAAATTCAAGAACGCATTACTTTTTATAGTTAAAAGGGCTAGCGTTAGATGATGCGCTGCTTCATTACATTGCGTTAGAACTTTTTATCAGCATGGAGAAATAAAATGAACAACAGATTAATAGCTTACGGATGTATAACGACTGCACTACTCATGTTTTCGGACAAAACATTTGCCATAGATTCAGTATGTAACAATTTCAGAGCTAATCCGGTAGAAATTGGAATAAACCTTGAGAGCGCGTTTCTAGGCATAGCGCGTATAGTCCCTCGCGTTTAGTTGCTTAACTATTATTAGAATAAGAGGAGTATAACCATGTCACTGTCGAGCCTTCTTGTACCGGCGATATTGTTTTTCGCTCTAGGTATGCTTGCATGTCTCATCAAATCGGATTTGAAATTTCCCCCCGATATGCACAAGATGATTGTTATCTATTTATTGATCGGTATCGGATTGCATGGCGGTAAGGCCCTAGCCGGATCCGATATGGGGGCGGCTATTCCCGCTGTTTGGGCAGCACTTTTTTTCGGTTGCTTTTTGCCCATCATTGCTTACATCATACTCAGAGCGCTGGGGAAAATAGATCCCCTGAACGCGGCAGCCATTTCCGCGCATTATGGTTCTGTGAGTGCAGGAACGTATATGACGGCCGTTGCTTTCTTGGCGGGTATCGGTGTTACGTATGAGGCCTATCCCGTTATCATGCTGGCAATCATGGAATCGCCCGCAATCATGATCGGTTTGGTGCTTGCCGGATACTCCCGGAGAATCCTGGGGGGGGCATCCAAAACTGACAAAGGAATGATGAAGCATTTGATCATCGATGCCTTTACCAACGGCAGTATTTTATTGTTGTTCGGTTCCATGGCGATTGGCTGGGTCGTATCCGATGCGAGTTACAACAAAATCGAGCCTTTCTTTGAACTCATTTTCATGGGTGCGCTATGTATATTTCTATGTGACATGGGAATGGAAGCGGGAAAAAGATTGTCGGAGTTCAAATCCGTAGGTGTATTTCTGGTCAGTTTTGGTGTCGCTATGCCATTGATTGGTGCTGCATTTGGGCTATTTATAGGCCACTTTCTTTTGGGTTATTCAGTAGGCGGTATCACGCTGGTGACAGTACTTGCCGCCAGTTGCTCCTATATAGCGGTTCCGCCGGCAATGCGCCTCGCGATTCCTGAAGCCAATCCGTCGTTTTACTTGACGTTATCGCTTGGCGTCACGTTCCCGTTTAATGTGGTCGTGGGTATCCCCAGCTACTATGCGGCGGCCCAATACTTGCATGCCACTTATTATCCGTGGTAACCGGAAATTTTAATTAAATTTGTTGCTGCCAGAAAGCTGCTTAACTGCCAAGCGCTTCTGGATAGCAATAAAGCCGGAAAGCGGTTTGCTTAACTAACTTACTACCCATTGAAATTCTTCAGGACAACGTTGAAGCGTTGGAATCCTGATTGAGAGAGATAGATCAATTATTGGAGAAAATTATGGTATTGCTATCAGAAATACTCATATCGATGAAGCGAATCGAGATTGTTATCAACGAGGATTCATTGGATGATTTACTTGAATTGTTTCAGGCGGCCAATGTGCGTGGCTATACGTTGATTAAGAAAGCCGGCGGATTTGGATCAACCGGCGAAAGAGATCCGGATGATTATGCGTTACAGCAAAACAATGTCATCGTGGTACTCGCATGCGAAGATGAGCAGGCGGAGAAAGTGATCCTGGCGATTCATCCGAAGTTAAAAGGATTTGGGGGAAGGTGCATAGTGTCGGATTGTAAATGGACGATAGGCCCTGCGGTTTCATATTAAGCTAAATCAGCGGATTTCTGGCGGCGGTCTTACACCGCCAGAAATATTGCCACTTAATAGGTTATGTACCGATTACGCCACCGTTATCCTTGGCAATAACGATCACGGATGAACGAGGTCTCGATACGGCTGTTCCCGCAAAGGTGGTCGGGCCGTTATGACCGTTATCCGGCCAGCTTGAATTGTCGGTAAAACCGATTTTCCAGTCTTCACCTGGATGCTGAATGCCGACAAACATGCTGCGGCCGTCCGGTGTAGTCACCACCCCGGTTACTTCGCAGTTCGGCGGGCTGGTCAGAAAGCGCTTGGTTTCGCCAGTGTTGGGGTCGGCGCACATCATGACGTTGCCTCCGATATTGATCCAATCGCCTTGCGCATCGCCTTGCTGGTCGGTTTGTATCCACAAACGGCCATCGCGGTCGAACCATAAGCCATCGGGAGCGCCGTAATCGTCACCGACGATGTTGCCTTTGTAGCCGTCTGCGCCGGTTGGATCGTAACTGCTGCTCAGGACTTTGGCCGATGCTTTGTCGCCGCACTGTGCGAAGATATCCCAGGTAAAGCGGGTCGCTCTGACGTCCCTGTTATTTTCACGCCAGCGGATGATATGGCCGAAATCGTTATCGGGGCGCGGGTTGGCGCCGTCTACCGGTGGATTGGAACTGCCGGCATTGCTGGTGCCGTCCGCATTGTTGCTGGATGCGGGTGTATTGCCGCGGCGGCTGTTGTTGGTCAATGTCATATAGACTTCACCGGTTGCTGGGTGTGCCGCACCCCATTCGGGACGATCCATCATGGTAGCGCCAAGACGATCTGCTGCCTGGCGGGTTTTAATCAATACCTCAGCCTGGCTGCTAAAGCCATTTTCCGGCGTCAGACCGTTTTTCCCCCAAATTAGCGGTAACCATTCGCCGCTGCCATCGGTGTTAAACTTGGCAACATAAAGCGTACCATGATCCAGCATATCGGAATCGGTGTGTTTTGTGCTGTGGTTCCATTTTTTCAATTTCTTGGCACACACGAACTTGTAAATATATTCATTACGTTCGTCGTCTCCCATGTAAAAAGCAACGTGATTATGACGGTCGACTACAACTTGCGCGCCTTCATGTTTCATCCGTCCCAGGGCGGTACGCTTAACCGGCATGCTATCGGGGTTGCGCGGGTCGATCTCGACGACCCAGCCAAAGCGATTCGGCTCATTGGGGTGCAAATCGGCGCGGAACCGCTCGTCAACCTCGTGCCAGCGATAACCGAAGCCGCCTTTTACCACGCCGTAACGGGATTGCCCCTTGAGGATATTGAATTTGCGATCGATATCCAATTCACCGATGACATCACCACTTTCGTTGGAGAAGTAGCCATTCCAGTTTTCTTCGCAGGCCAAATAGGTACCCCACGGCGTAACGCCATGCGCGCAATTGTTCAGTGTGCCCAGCACGCGTTTGCCGCTTGGATCGGCTGCGGTTTTCATGAGAGCATGACCGGCGGCCGGACCACTGATCCGGCATGGTGTGTTGCCGGTAATACGGCGATTAGACGGCCAGTTACGATTGACCTGCCACTTTTTGCGTTTCTTTTCAATCATGACGATATTGACGCCATGGGCCGCTTGTTGCGCGCGCACCATTTCCAAGTCAATGGGAACCTTGGCATAATCCGCGGCTGGAGTAATATTGTTTACCAGTGGCGGATCGCAGTATTCGCTGTTACTGACTAACAAACCGCGGCTGTTACCTGCCAATCCCGGAAATGGAAAATAATGCATACCATCGGTATGAGCTCCGTAGCAATGCAACTGCGTTGCTTCGTCCATAGCAGAAACCGTGTCCCAATGCGGTTGCCGGTTAATTGAGTCGCCCCATGAAATTAATACATTGGCTGTATAGCCTTGAGGTACGGTAACACCGTCCGTCATCGGTACTAAATTCGGGTTTACCGGGGTAAAATTAATCGGCGCAATGTGTGATGGAGCCGCTTCGGCTAGATTCGCCATGCTATCGACCACTACTGATCCGAAAACGCTCATTGCGGTGATGCCTGCAGTGACGCCGGCAGACGATTTGAGAAATTCCCGGCGCGAAAGCTCGCATTGTTCAATGATATCCGCCATAACAGGATTATCGCTGTCATTGCAGGAAGTGTCGTTAGCTTTCAACTTGCTGTCGGGATGTAACTTACTGCTCATATTGTCTCCTCCTTTACTATAATTTTTGTTACATCACTGTAATTCGTAGAGGTGACAATTTGATAACGTCAGCATTAAATTTTTATGATTATTTAATGACAAGCGGTTGCGGTTTGTTACAGTTTTTTGCTTTAGCGTTGCTTCTGTTTTGCCTCCGGGACTCGGCCTATCTCTCCTAAGTGGGCTTCCGGAAAATTACCAGGCCGGCAATTTCATTAAAATTCATTAGCATATAAGGGATTGCCCTTACGTATTTGCACGAATATTACCAATTCAGATTCTCCAGTAGCATCGAGTAAGAACCATACAGACATCTGGGTTTTTCGATTCACTACTTATAGGAGGATAGAAATATGGATTGGCATAAAGTACAAATTAGATGTTGGACGATATTTTTTATAATCGGAAGTTTTTTATGGAGCCGGCACTTATTTGCTGCGGAAATCGATAATTCCAAGACAAAAAAAGCCAAAGAATCGTCCGTCATCGTTAGAAATAACACACCGGTTAACGGCAACAATGGCGCACCGTTCAGTGCACAAGAAACAGTGGGCCGAACCCGGTTCGACTTCGATAACTTAACCAGACTGATGGAAGAACATAAGACTCCGCTTGCCGCAATGGCTCCTGATTGGCTCAATTTGGCGGTTGAACACCGGACTCGCTATGATGCTTACGATAATGGATTTACTCGAAACATTCCCGGTTTTAATGACCAAATTCATCAACGCACGCGTTTTCTATTTGAAATTTATAAAATTATTGATCCGCTTAAATTCACATTGGAACTTACCGATATCCGCGCCCCTTTGGCAAATTTCGGGCAGGGCCAGTCACCGGTATTTGCCAATCATTTCGATTTTACGCAACTTAACCTTGCGCTGCTGTTCAAGGATTTTTTAGGTACAGGTTATGAAGCAAAATTCGAAGCCGGACGCTTCCTGCTGGAAACGGGCGAAGCCCGCTTGCTTGGAGGACACCGGTGGGGGACATTTACGCCAACATTCGATGGTATTAGATTTTCAGTAGGCAACGACAAGGAAAAATGGGGTCTGATGGTGTTTGGTACCCGGCCGGTCAATCGCGAACCCACGCACATGGATTGGAATACTCCCGAAACATACTTCTCCGGTATACAAATTACTAACCGCGATTTGCCTTGGGCCAATGCGGATTTCTATTTCTTACAATTAAATGAAGGTAATAAACTTAGACAACGTAATTTATCCACCACCGGTTTCCGGTTATTTGCCAAGCCTCTGAAAGGTAGTCTGGATTATGAAATCGAATCCATGTATCAATTTGGAGACACCCAAGACACCAGCGTGTTTGCACATCGCCATCATGGGGAAGTGGGTTATTCGTTTAATACCGCAATGCCGCTCAGATTGGTATATCTATTCGATTACTCTTCCGGCGATCGTGATCCGAATAAGAATTTCGATATTTTATATGCTAAGCGGCGCGTGGAATATGGCCCGACTGGTATGTTCGGACCGTTTTTTCCATCCAACCTTATTTCACCGGTCGGTTTCCGTGCGACATTGTTGCCTGTTCCAAATGTCAGACTAATGATGTCGCATCGCGCTTATTGGCTCGCCGATAAACGTGGCGCGTATGTAGGAAGTGGCTTGCAGGATCCGACCGGCAGGGCGGGTACTTTCCTGGGTAATATGCTGGATATCAGTGTCGGCTGGGATCCGCAATGGAGTTTCTTGAAGCGTGTAAGCTTCGATATCGGATATAGCCATATCTTTAAAGGCGATTACTTCGATAAAGTGGCGGAAGGCCTATCGGCTGACACAAACTATGGCTATACCATGGCGACCTTTAAGTTTTAGTTTTCAATCTTGGGCTATGGATATAATGATTTCTATAAAGGAGCATTCGCAGTAAATTTAATAGCGGGCCGCTGAATTTCTTATGAGAATCTGAGCAATGAATAATAATCAGACAATTACTGGTTTAAGTCATGCACAAGCGGCGGCGCTGTTAAAGCGGTATGGTCCCAATGAAATTAAACCCGCCAAGCAGCGTGTTCTGCTGCAGTTTCTTGCACATTTTTACAATCCGCTCGTTTTAGTATTGTTTGTCGCTATCAGCATATCTGCTTTGACTGGCGATGCAGTCAGCGCCTTCATCATAGGCACCATCATTTTAATGAGTGTAACGCTCGATTTTGTTCAAGAACATCGCGCCGATCAGTCTGTCGCCAGACTGGCCGCTCAAGTTGCCATAACTGCGACAGTACTGCGCGATGGCAAACGCTGTGAAATTCCAGTAGCTCAATTAGTGCCGGGCGATGTTATTTTGCTGTCTGCGGGCGATTGGGTTCCAGCGGATGCCCAAGTACTCGAAGCAAAAGATTTATTTGTCAATCAATCGCAATTGACCGGTGAACCGTATCCGGTCGAAAAATCAGGAGGTTTGTTCTCAAGTATTGAGGATTGGGATTTGGAAGACAAAGCTGCGATATTCATGGGCAGCAGTGTGATCAGTGGCTCGGCCCGGGTTCTCATAATACGTACCGGTCACAAGACAGCATTGGGGCAAATTGCCGGCAATTTGGAAAAAAAACCACCACCAACCGCATTTGAACTGGGTATACATCGATTCGGCGTGTTGATCATGCGTTTTACTGTTTTATTGGTATTGTTCACACTGCTGGTCAACGTTATTTTGCACCGTCCGATGCTCGAATCTTTTCTGTTCGCAGTGGCGCTGGCGGTTGGTTTGATGCCGGAGCTGCTGCCCATGATGATTTCGGTAACGCTGGCACGCGGGGCTGTGCGCATGGCGGCCTTAAAAGTGATTGTCAAAAGGCCATCGGCAATTCAGGATATGGGGGCAATGGATATCCTTTGCACCGATAAGACGGGAACGCTGACCGAAGCAAAAATTCGTTTGGAACGCCATGTCAATGCATTGGGTCAAGAGACGCAGCGGGTGTTGCAACTTGCTTACTTAAATAGCTATTTTGAAAGCGGTCTCAAAAGTCCTTTGGATGATGCCATTTTGCAGCACACTGAAATGGTTGTCAGCGGCTGGCGGAAAATTGACGAAGTGCCTTTTGATTTCGAACGGCGGCGCGTATCGGTGCTGGTCGAGAGCGAGAAGATGCGGATGCTGGCGGTCAAAGGGGCGCCCGAAGATATTCTCACCCTTTGTACGCATTATGAAGATGCAACTGGCGCCATCGTGTTGTTGGGGGATACTGCACGTTTATCGATCAACAAGCTGCTCGATGCGCTGGGTAGCGAAGGATTCCGGGTATTGGGTATCGCTTGGCGCGAAGTGTCGCGGGATCATCCGCATGCGGTGGTGACCGATGAAAGTGAATTGATTTTTGCCGGCTTTGCTGCATTTCTGGATCCGCCAAAAATCAGTTCCGGACCGGCATTGGCAGCACTGCAAGCAAGCGGGGTGCAAGTAAAGATATTGACCGGCGATAATGAATTAGTGACGCGCCATGTTTGCAATCAGTTAAAGCTGCCGGTTACCGGCGTGCTGACGGGAAAACAAATCGAGAATATGCACGACGACGCGCTGCGTGCCCGCGTGGAAGAAGTGAATCTATTTTGTCGTGTCAACCCCGCGCAAAAGAATCGCATTCTGCTGGCGCTCAAAGCGCGCAAACATGTGGTCGGGTATTTAGGCGATGGCATCAATGATGCGCCTTCTTTGCATACCGCAGATGTCGGCATTTCGGTCGATGGCGCTGTTGACGTGGCCAAGCAGGCAGCCGCCTTGATTATGCTGGAACACGATCTCAAGGTATTGCATGCGGGTGTAATCGAAGGCCGCCGCACCTTCGGGAATGTAATGAAATACATCATGATGGCCACCAGTTCCAATTTCGGAAATATGTTCAGCATGGCTGCCGCAACGTTGTTTTTGCCTTTCTTACCATTATTGCCGCTGCAAATTTTGTTAAATAATTTACTCTACGACCTT
This sequence comes from Nitrosomonas sp., assembly GCA_008015565.1. Classification (GTDB taxonomy): domain Bacteria; phylum Pseudomonadota; class Gammaproteobacteria; order Burkholderiales; family Nitrosomonadaceae; genus Nitrosomonas. The sequence continues at coordinate 9,500 of SSFV01000079.1, forward strand.
TCCGAAATAACATTGCCGTTGGATAACGTCGACCCGGAGGATCTGGCGCAACCCAGCCAGTGGGATGTGAATTTTATCCGCAACTTTATGATGACGATCGGGCCAGTGAGTTCTGTGTTTGATTTCCTTACCTTTTATCTGCTGATTATGGTATTCGATGCCAATGAAGCCTTATTTCGTACCGGCTGGTTTGTGGAATCGATCGCCACGCAGATACTGGTTATTTTCATTATCAGATCGCGCCGCAATCCTTTCCGCAGCCATCCCAACCGTTGGCTGACGCTTACCTCGCTTAGCATTGTTGCCATTGCGATGCTGCTTCCATTTAGCCCAATGGCGCATTATCTCGGTTTCGTGCCATTGCAACCGCTATTTTTTGCATTGCTGGTAGGGTTAGTCGTTGCGTACTTGTTTACGGTAGAGTATTGCAAGCAATGGTTTTACAAACGTTTAAACCATGCAGGAATGCATCGTACCGGCGGTTAAGTTGCCAAGGGGATAAAAGATTCCTCCTTAAATGATCTCAAACGCTTTTTTGTGTTTAAATAATGGCAAGTCGTTTGATATTTATCTTAAGTTTTAGATAAAACCCTGGATGCTCTGAGTAGTTCAGTTTATGCCGCCGTCAAAAGGGTGCACTCAGAGCCTGACAGATACCGCAATTTGACTCTTCACCAAAGGAGTGCATCATGAGCGATAAAAACAAACTCACCACCAATGCCGGTTGCCCGGTTGCCCACAATCAGAATGTCATGACAGCCGGACCGCACGGCCCGCAATTATTACAAGATGTCTGGTTTCTCGAGAAACTGGCGCACTTTGATCGTGAAGTGATTCCGGAACGGCGCATGCACGCGAAAGGCTCCGGCGCTTATGGGACTTTTACGGTCACGCAGGATATTACCGGATTTACCCGCGCTAAGATTTTTTCAGCCATCGGTAAGAAAACCGGATTGTTTGCGCGTTTCACCACGGTTGCCGGAGAGCGCGGCGCAGCCGATGCGGAGCGAGACATTCGCGGTTTTGCCGTGAAATTTTATACCGATCAAGGCAATTGGGATTTGGTTGGCAATAACACGCCGGTATTTTTTCTGCGCGATCCGTTAAAATTTCCCGATCTAAATCATGCCGTAAAACGCGATCCGCGCACCAATATGCGCAGTGCGAAAAACAATTGGGATTTCTGGACCTCGTTGCCGGAAGCTTTGCATCAAATCACCATCGTCATGAGCGATCGCGGTATTCCCGCTACCTACCGTCACATGCACGGTTTCGGCAGCCACACATTCAGCTTAATTAATGCCAAAAATGAGCGCCACTGGGTCAAGTTTCACTTGAAGTCGCAACAAGGCATCCGTAATTTGACCGATGCGGAAGCGGAAGCTTTGATCGGCAAAGATCGTGAGAGTCATCAACGCGATTTATACGAGAGTTTGGAAAAAGGCGATTTCCCGAAGTGGACGCTAAGTGTGCAGATCATGACCGAAACCGAAGCCGCCAGCGTTCCTTTCAATCCGTTTGATCTCACCAAAATCTGGCCGCATAGAGATTATCCCTTACGGGAAGTCGGCGTGATGGAATTGAACCATAATCCGGAAAATTTTTTTGCCGAAGTCGAGCAATCTGCGTTCAATCCCGCCAATATCGTGCCGGGAATCGGTTTTTCCCCGGATAAGATGTTGCAGGGACGGCTATTTGCATACGGCGATGCGCAACGCTACCGCTTAGGTGTCAACCATCATCTCATTCCCGTGAATGCGCCGCGCTGCCCGGTGCACAGCTACCACCGCGATGGCGCGATGCGGATCGATGGCAATTTTGGCGGCACGTTGGGTTACGAGCCAAATAGCATGGGTGAATGGCAAGAACAGCCTGAATTTGCAGAACCGCCGCTCAAATTGGATGGCGCGGCCGATCACTGGAATCACCGCGAAGACACCGATTATTATTCCCAGCCCGGTGCGTTGTTCCGCTTGATGACACCGGTGCAGCAACAGGCCCTGTTCGACAATACCGCGCGCTCGCTAAATGGCGTGCCACGTGCGATCCAGATCCGCCACATCAGTCATTGCCTGAAAGCCGATCCGGCCTATGGTGCGGGCATAGCCAAGGCGCTGGGTATTGCGATGAGTGAAGTTTCGTAAGATGAATTAGTCTTGATTCAAGCAATTGAAAAGAGTCTATCATTGAGTCGAGACATAAATTTTCTATTTTCTATTTGGTTAGGGCACTTGTTGCGAATAGACTTGGATAAACCGTAATGCGTATTGCTTCGCTTCCAAATTTCTGGCTACTGCTTGCTTTAATTACACTGATCTTGATACACCCACTAGCGAATCAGTATGCCGGCGGAAGAGTTTTTCTGGTTTTGTTTGACTGGGTCATATTATTTCTAGCCTTACGTGCCTCCCGTAAAACCTGGTACAGGCCATGGCTTGGCTATATGCTGGCGATACCAGCCATGACTTTGTATGCCGGTGTTGCGGTATTCAATTATGCCGGACTGCTTGTATCAAGTTTATTTATGCAAGCATTGTTTCATGGGTTTGTAGTGGTCTGTTTGCTCCGCTACATGCTTCACGATAACGTAATGACTCTTGACGAGGTATTTGCAGCTGCATCTTTATATGTTTTAGCGGGTTTTGTATTTGGCTACTGCTATGCGTTGATCGAACACTTGCAACCTGGCAGTTTTTATATTAACGCGAATAATAATCCCGATAATATTACCTCCTGGTGGGAACTGCTTTATTTTAGCTTTACTTGCCTAACAAGTGTGGGTTTTGGAGAAATAACACCGGTTTCTGATTCCGCTCGCTCAGTGGTTATCATTGAACAAACAGCAGGCGTATTGTATTTGGCTTTATTAATCTCTCGCCTATTGTCTATGCAAAGACGAGAAGGACGTTGAACGGTTTGCTGGATATTATTGCTTTCTTAATAATTAGTCTTCGCCAAAAAAATCCGTATCAATTCGCTTAATTTCGTACGTAGCTTTTATAGTTACCCCGAGATTATGTTCAATCATATACTCCGCTAGTTGTGCGCCATCTATAAGAATAACTCGCGATTCAATACGAGATACATAGTTACGCGCATCGTGAGTAAATGTTCCAGTGGTAAGAAATACGCCTTTACGAGCCCTTTTTCCATGCAATGCCCCAACAAACTTTTGAACTTCCGGGCGTCCGACACTTCCAATCCAACGCTTTGCTTGAATATAAATGGCTTCTAAGCCAAGACGATCTTCGCTAATAATTCCGTCTATGCCCTCATCCCCTGATTTGCCGATTGCTTTACCAGCCTCAAAACGATTTCGGCCATATCCCATTTTGAGTAATAACTCGACGACTAATTGTTCAAAGAATCTGGATGAACACTGTTTTACCTGTTCGAGAAGCGAACTAGCCAGTTCTTCATTGATATTTTGATAAGATCGTTCCAGTAATTCCTCCGGAGTTTCAGTGTTTTTAAACGAATACGCTATTTCCGTTTCTTTTTTGTTCGTTTTTATGGACGCTCGAAATGTTCTGAATTTATCGAATTGAGTTAGTGATGTGATGGTAATTTTATCGGGCTTTGTTTCTAGAAATTTCTTTCCTTCAGCGGTAATTTGAAACTTACCTCTTTTCGGCGAAATAAGAAGTCCGGCTTGCTCAAGGTAAACTTTTGCCCATGCTACCCGGTTGTCAAATCTACGCTGTCTTCCGCTGGGCAGGAGTTCTTCGGTTTCGTCGCTGGTCAAAGCAAAGATTGAAGCGAGGTGCTCGCGAGTATCGCTGAGAGTTCTTAGTTTTCCGTCGCTTGCACAATTAAGAAGGGGTAGCATAAGAGATTGGAAATCGGGGATTGGCATATATTTTTAAATTCCCTAACTAAAGTTAAATCTATGAAACAATATAATATGTTGTGTCAATATGCTTAATACGCGATTTCAATATTTTCCGGCTTGAATTGCGCGTGCAATGATTGCAGCAGATCGTCGTGCAGGAATGCCCGCCAATCATTTCCCAGTTCGAGTTCGCTGCTGGCTCGTTCGTTATGGTAGACGAGCACGACCGGACAGCCTTGTTCAGGTTCGACGTTTTTTTGTGCCGTGTTACAAAATGGCGCCAGCAGCGTTTTGAGTTGCGAGGCTTCACCCAACGAAGCACGGTCACAGTGAATGCGGATTTGCTTGGCGAAGCGCGTGCGGATAGCGGCTAAATCATAGAGTTGCTCGGCGGTGATGCGCAATTCTTCTTCTTCGCTGCCATTGTAATTACGTGCGCCGATTTTTGCGTCGACGATCAATAACTGGTCTTCTTTCAACCAATTGCGGTGGGTGTCGAACAGTTCGCTGAAAACCACGACTTCGACCCGTGCTTTGCCATCGTCTAAATTGATGACGCCCATTCTGCCGCGGCGCGTCATTTGCACACGGATCGAATGGATGATACCGGCGAGTAGTTGCGGTTCGCGGTTCGCGGTCAACCGGTCGAGCCGGGTGCGGATGAAACGCTTGAGTTCAGGTGCATAGGTATCAAACGGATGGCCGCTGAAATAGTAGCCCAGACCGATTTTTTCATGATGCAATTTCTCCCGGTCCGTCCAAACACGGGCAGTAAGCAGTTGCGGTTGCATGTGCGGCTGGTCGCTTGCTTCGCCGAACAGATTGGCTTGGCTCGACGAACGGCTTGACTGTTCGGCCGATTCGATTGCCAGACCTACCGATGCCATCAGCATGGCGCGATTGGGATTAATCGTGTCAAACGCGCCGACGCGGATCAGCGATTCCATCACGCGGCGGTTGACAATGCGCCGGTCAACGCGATTGCAGAAATCGAATAAATCACGGAACGGGCCGGATTGCTCGCGCTCGGCGACGATGGCATTGACTGCTGATTCGCCGCTGCCTTTTACTGCGCCGAGGCCAGAACGGATGGTTTTACTATTGATCGGAATAAAGCGGTAAGCGGACAGATTGATGTCCGGAGGCAGAATCGTCAAACCATTGGCGATACTGTCTTCGACAAAAACATGCACTTTATCCGTGTCGTCCATATCGGCGGATAAGCTCGCCGCCATAAATTCGGCCGGGTAATGCGCTTTCAAATACGCGGTTTGAAACGCAATCAGCGCATAGGCCGCAGCGTGGGATTTGTTAAAACCATAGCCTGCGAATTTTTCCATCAATCCGAACAGTTCGGTGGCTTGGACTTTGCTCAAGCTATTATTGACCGCGCCGCTGACGAAAATATCGCGTTGCTGCGCCATCTCTTCGACTTTCTTTTTGCCCATCGCACGGCGCAGCAAATCCGCGCTTCCCAGGCTGTAGCCGCCGATGACTTGCGCAATCTGCATCACTTGTTCCTGGTAAATCATGATGCCGTAGGTTGGGCCCAGAATCGGCTCGAGGCGCGGATCGAGATATTCAATTTTTTTCTTGCCGTGTTTGCGATCGATAAATTCCGGAATCAGATCCATCGGGCCGGGGCGATACAGCGCCACTAACGCGATGATATCTTCGAAGCGGTCGGGCTTGGCTTTCTGCAACAAATCGCTCATGCCGCGTGATTCAAACTGGAAAATGCCGACTGCATTGCCTTTACGCATCAATGCATAAGTCAATTCATCATCGAGCGGCAGGGTTTCGAGTGAAAATGGCCGCGTTGCGGATGACTCGGGATGTTGGTGCAGCTGGCGGATATAGTTGACGGCACGATCCAGTATCGTCAAGGTGCGCAGTCCTAGAAAATCAAACTTGACCAAACCGATTTTTTCCACATCATCCTTATCCAGCTGGCTAACGACCGAGTCCGCCGATTCAGTGCAATAGATCGGGCAGAAATCGGTGATTTCGCTAGAAGCAATCAGTACCCCGCCTGCGTGCATGCCGATATTACGCGTGATACCTTCGAGGCTTTCCGCCAATTCCAGCAGATTGCGCACATCTTCTTCGGCTTCGGCGCGCTGGTTCAATTGCGGTTCGAGCTGGCGCGCTTTTTTAAGCGTCATGCCCAGCTCAAACGGCACCAGTTTGGCGAGCTGGTCGACAAAGTTGTATGGTAAATCCATCACTCGGCCAATATCGCGAATCACCGCTTTGGCTGCCATCGTGCCAAAGGTGGCAATTTGCGAGACTTTTCCGGTACCGTAGCGCTGTTTGACGTATTCGATGACCCGTTCGCGCCGGTCCTGGCAAAAGTCGATATCGAAGTCTGGCATTGAGACGCGCTCCGGGTTGAGAAAGCGCTCAAACAATAAATCGTAGCGCAGCGGATCCAGATCGGTGATACCTAACGAGTACGCCACCAATGAACCTGCGCCGGAGCCGCGTCCGGGCCCAACCGGCACATTGTTCTGCTTGGCCCAATTGATAAAATCGGCGACGATCAGAAAATAGCCGGCAAAACCCATCTGGATAATGGTGTTGACTTCAAATTCAAGCCGTGCTTGATATTTCGGCATGTTATCCGTGCGTACTTGCGCATCGGGGAACAGGCTGAGCATGCGTGTTTCCAGGCCTGCAGCAGCTTGGCCGCGTAAGTATTGATCCAGGCTTTCGTTATTGGGAGTGGGAAACAGCGGCAGGCGGTTGACGCCTAGTTCCAGCCTGAGATTGCAACGTTTGGCAATTTCCACGCTATTGCGCAATGCGCTCGGAATGTCGGCAAACAATTGTGACATCTCGGCCTGAGATTTGAAATATTGTTGTTCACTGAAATTTTTAGGCCGCCGCTTATCGCCCAGAACATAGCCTTCGGCAATGCAAACCCGGGCTTCATGCGCTTGGTAGTCTTCCGCATTCAAAAATTGCACGGCTTGTGTAGCCACTACCGGTAAATCGAGTTGCTTGGCCAGCAACAAAGATTGCTGGAGCAGCAACGCTTCGTGGGTATGTTGGTCGCGCTGCAGTTCGATATAAAAGCGATCCGGAAATAAATCAGCCCATTTTTGGGCTTGGATTTCGGCCTGGCGCAGATTATTTTGCAATATGAAATAACCGATATCGCCCAAATGCGCGCCGGATAGTGCAATGAGTTCGTGCGTGCCCGATTCGCCAGCCTGAAACCAGGAAGGATGGATTTCAGCTTTACCACGATGCTGGTTTTCACGGTAGGCGCGCGATAGTAGCCGTGAGAGCAGCAAGTAGCCGTCATGTGATTGGCATAGCAGCAGCAACCTGAAAGGCTTGTCACGGTCGAATTCGTTGGTGATCCATGCATCGCAGCCAAGGATAGGTTTGATGCCGCTTTTATTGGCGGTTTGGTAAAATTTAACCAGGCCGAATACATTTGCAAGATCCGTCAATGCCAGCGCCGGCATGTGATCGGCTGCAGCTTTTGCAACGACGCCGGGAACGCGGATCGTGCCATCGCGAATGGAGTATTCGCTATGCAGCCTTAAATGAATGAAAGCAGGGTTAGTTGGCATGGTGGTACAATTCAAAATTGCGCAAAAGCTGTCATTGATACTGAAATACTATTTTACATTATGTTGAAATCACCCGAACTTTTACTTCCTGCCGGCTCGTTAGCGAAAATGCGTATTGCATATGCTTTTGGCGCCGATGCGGTATATGCAGGTCAGCCACGCTATTCGATGCGGGCGCGCAATAATGAATTTGCTTTGGAGCAATTGAGAACTGGAATCGCGGAAGCGCATGCGCTGGGTAAAAAATTTTTGGTAGCGAGCAATATCATGCCGCACAACGCCAAAGTCAAAACTTATTTGGCGGATATGGAACCGGTTATTGCCATGAAACCCGATGCGCTGATCATGGCCGATCCGGGTTTAATCCTGATGGTGCGGGAAAAATGGCCGGAAGTGCCGATCCATTTGTCCGTGCAGGCGAACACCGTGAATTATATGGGTGTCAAGTTCTGGCAAAAAATCGGCCTGACACGGGTGATCCTGTCGCGCGAATTATCGCTTGATGAAGTAGCTCAGATCCGTGATCATTGTCCGGACATGGAATTGGAAGTTTTTGTGCATGGTGCATTGTGCATCGCATATTCCGGACGTTGCTTGCTATCGGGTTATTTCAATCACCGCGATCCGAATCAGGGCACTTGCACCAATTCATGCCGCTGGGATTACAAGGTCAAATCCGCCGTGGAAAACGACAGTGGCGATATTCAGGAAATTGAAAAAATCGATTTTGATTTTAATCAAGCGCTACAGCAATCGGAGCAAACTGGCATAGCAGGCGGATGCGGTTCGATAACGCGGCATCCTTTGGCTGACCAAGTGTATCTGATCGAAGAGCAAGAACGCCCAGGCCAATTGATGCCGATCATGGAAGACGAGCACGGCACGTACATCATGAATTCCAAGGATTTACGCGCGGTTGAGCATGTCGAACGGCTGGTTAAAATCGGTGTGGATTCCCTGAAAATCGAGGGGCGCACCAAGTCTCTATACTACGTAGCGCGCACCGCCCAGGTCTACCGCAAAGCAATCGACGACGCTGTCGCCAGCAAACCATTCGATCCCAGTTTGCTGGGTGAATTGGAAGGTCTCGCCAACCGCGGTTATACCAGCGGTTTTTATCAACGTCACAGTACTCACGAAACACAAAATTATTTGCGCGGTCATTCTGAATCCAATCGTAGTCAATATGTCGGCGACATTACCGGTTTTGACGAAGTAAATGGCATGGCGGAAATATTGGTGAAAAATCGCTTCCAGGGGGGTGATCGCCTGGAAATCATTCATCCGGACGGCAATCAAGTGGTCGAATTATCGCATATGGTTGATGCCAAAGGTCAGCCGGTCATGATCGCGCCAGGCAGTGGCCATCGCGTTAAGATACCCCTAAGCGGGAAGGTTGAGCACGCGTTTGTTGCCAGATTTTTTTAAAGCATGAGATGGTTGCTATGTTAGCGTACATTCATGGTAAAAGAAGCTAAGGGTCCGTTTGGGCAGCCAAGTCAATGTTCCTGGAAATGGCCCCTGCATGAATCCGGCATGGCCGCCTTCTTCCGGAAAATCCAAGGTAACGGCGGGTGATACTTCTTGCGCTGCCGGTAATACCGATGCCGGCATAAATGGGTCATTGCGGGCGTTAATCACCAAGGTGGGTACTTTAATGTGACCGAGCCATTGCTTACTGCTCGATAGCCGCCAGTATTCATCGGTATTACGGAAACCGTGTAAAGGTGCTGTGACCAGATTATCAAAATCATAGATCGATTTGCATTTTTTAAGGGATTGGGCATCGAATAAACCGGGGAACTGCTTCAACTTGTCGAGTGCTTTATATTTGAGCGTACCCAAAAAATGGCGTGTATAAATCTGATTGAAACCAATATCCAATGCCGAGCCGGCGGCGGCGAGATCAAGCGGGACGGAAATCGTGGCGGCACCAGCAATCAGTTGCTTGGCCTGTTCCCCTTTTTCTCCCAGCCATTTCAACAGGGCATTGCCGCCCAGCGATACGCCAATGACATAGATCGGTTGCGTGCTGCCAGCCGTTTGCGCTTGGTTTGCGATGCGATGCAACATCCAGTCGATTTCGGCCGAATCGCCGGCATGATACGCGCGCGACAGGCGGTTCGGCGTTCCGGAACAGCCGCGAAAATGAATGACTGCACTGCGCCAATGGTATTTTTTCAAGTTATTGATCATGCTTAGAATATAGTGACTGGATGATCCCCCTTCCAAGCCATGAAAAAATACGATGAGTGGTGAATCGGCAGTGTTGTTCGTCCAGTCCACATCAACGAAATCGCCATCTTCCAATTCCCAGCGTTCACGCCGGTAGTTGAAAAGCGGCTTGGGTTTATTCAAATATGGGTAAAGCGTTTGCAAATTTCCGCCGGGCAGCCAGGATGGTGCGCGATAAGGTTTTGTAAATAAGGGTATGGCAGTATTCGTTTGCATGGATATCTTTACTGGATTAAGCAATGATTGGATATTCTAAAATCAATTTCGCCAAAAAAGCTACAAAAAAGCTGCTATTCGCTGCAAAACAGGTTATAAAGGAAAATTTTTGCGACCGGTTTAAGATATGAAGTTTTATATGCGGATGCCACGTTTATCCATGCATTTTCTTCTGAGTTTGCTTTGTTTGTTATTGGCTTGCCAGAATAATAGCTTAACATCCGTTGTTATTAAGCAGGCGCCAACGCCGGCCCCTTTGCCTGCTCCCGTTGAAAGGCAAGTTTCCTATACCAAAGAGATTCGTCCGATTCTAGAAGCCAAGTGCTTGTCCTGTCACAGTTGCTTCGATGCGCCCTGTCAGCTCAAAATGGAAAATGCAGAAGGTTTGCTGCGCGGCGCTTTTCCTAAATCCATTTATGGAGAGCCACGTACTGAAGCCATGCAGCCCACGCGGCTAGGTATCGATGAAACGACGGTTTCCGGTTGGCGTGAACGCGGTTTTTACGATGTGCTGAAATCAGATACGGATCGATTACAACCGCTGGTGGCAGGAATGGTGTCATTGGGAAAACAATTTCCTTTTCCACCTAACAGTAAATTGCCGGATTCGCTTGAAATTGGAATTACCCGTAAAAATCAATGCGTCTCTTCCGAAGAATTCTCCGAATATGCGCATGATAATCCGCATGGCGGCATGCCGTTTGCTACAACCGGCTTGACTGACGATGAATATGCATTGCTGGCGGGGTGGGTTGCGCAAGGCGCAGTGATCCCCAATGAAATGGTTGAATTGACGGCTGACGAGAAACAAGCGATCGAGCAGTGGGAAGCGCTGCTCAACCGCAGTGATAAACGCGGCAAGCTGGTGGCACGCTGGTTATATGAACATTGGTTTATGGCTTCTTTGTACTTTTCGGAGTTGGAAGGAGCGCCGCGTTTTTTTGAACTGTTGCGTTCCTATACGCCATCCGGCAAGGAGATTGAACCGGTAGCGACAGTCAATCCCAATGACGATTCCAAGCAGCCGTTTTTTTACCGGCTTCGCCCGATCGCGGGCAATATCGTGCACAAACGGCGTATTCCTTATGCATTGAATCAAGTCAAGCAGCGCCGGATCAATACGCTGTTTTTCGATAAACGGTGGCCAATGGGCGAGTTGCCGGGCTATAGCTATACCGAGCGTGCCAACCCGTTTGTCACTTTTGCCGCTATTCCGGCTTACGCGCGTTACCAATTCATGCTGGACGATGCGGAGTACTTTGTGCGCACGTTCATTCACGGTCCGGTTTGCCGTGGCCAGATTGCTACCGACGTGATTCGTGATCATTTCTGGACGCTATTTCAGGATCCGGGAGCCGATCTTTTCATAACCAATGATGCCTATCAGCGTAAAGTCATTCCTTTGCTCGGTATGCCCGGGCAAGATGACGATTTGCTCGCGATGGGTGAGAATTGGTTGCGCTACCTGAAACGCCATAATGATTATCAAACATTGCGGCAGCATCAGTATAGCTTGCAGCAGCCGGAGGGCGCTTCGCTTGATCACGTGTGGAATGGCGACGGCCAGAATAAAAACGCGTTGTTGACCATTTTCCGTCATCACAATAGCGCTTCAGTGGTTGGGGGATTGGTCGGTGCCGTTCCGCAAACACTATGGCTCATGGACTATCCGTTGCTAGAGCGGACTTATTATGAGCTGGTGGTCAATTTTGATGTATTTGGAAATGTTGCGCATCAGTTATTGACTCGTCTTTATTTTGATTTGATACGCAACGGGTCGGAGCATAATTTTCTGCGTTTGATGCCTGCAGGCCAGCGTCAATCCATTTTGCATGATTGGTACCAGGACTTGGGGCGGATAAAATACGGTATTGTTTATGAAGAAATCGATGATGAATCACCGTCGCAAGAGCTTTTCATCACTGAAAACCCTAAACAAGAGCTTAGCGAACGCATTCTAGAGCGTTTCCAAGCAATCAACGCCATGTCATCCGATCCGCTTAACCGTTGCTCGTCAACTCGTTGCAGCCGCCCTGATCAACCCTTGTGGATTCAAAAAGTGGATAAGGCTTTGTCTTTCCTTGCGGCACGCCCTGCCGCTGAGTTGCCGGGCATTTTGTACTTACCTGAAGTGACATTCATCCGTGTTACGGGAGAAGAGCGTGAACGTACGGTTTACACGTTATTACGGGACCGCGGGCACAGCAATGTTGCGTTTATATTGGGTGAAAAGTTGCGCTATCAACCGAAGCATGATCGGCTTACCTTATATCCGGGTATTACCGGCAGTTATCCAAATTTTATTTTTACAGTGCCCGAATCGCAAATCGAAGATTTCGCGTCACTCTTGGGAAATGCCCGGGGAATAGGGCAGTTTGACAAGTTAGTGGAAACATGGGGCGTGCGGCGCACGCATCCGCAGTTCTGGGAGATTTTGCAGGACATCACAGCCTGGCAGCAAGAGCGTGAGCCTTTAATAGCAGGTGTATTCGATGTGCATCGCTATGAGAATTTTTAATCCAAATCATGACGGAATCGTTAAATGATCGCCAACTACTGCATGGTTGCATAGTGCATGGTTTACAATGCCGTACCGGTAGTTCGGCAAGTCTTAACTTCTAATGCGTATAATTTTTAAGTTTAAGTGGTGATGAAAACAAAAAAACAGATCAAATCAGTAAAGACAAAACCGCCTGTAGCAAAAACAAAAACCGCACCGGTATCGCGTACTCCGGATACTGCTATTGCAGCGTCAACGACTACTGTTAAATTGCAAAAATTCCTGGCCCAAAAAGGGTTGGGGTCGCGGCGTGAAATGGAAGCACTGATTGCTGACGGAAAAGTGAGTGTGAATGGTCAGATTGCAACAATTGGCGACCGGGTAGGCGGGGAGGATGTGATCCGTATCGGCAAGCGGGTAATTCGTTTCAATTTTAAAGAAAGCTTGCCTAAAGTTTTGTTGTATCACAAGCCTGAAGGCGAGATCGTTAGCCGTGATGACCCGGAAGGCCGTCCGTCAGTGTTTGAACGATTGCCGCATTTGCGCTCTTCCAAATGGATCGCTATCGGGCGATTGGATTTTAATACCAGCGGACTGCTGGTTTTTACCACCGATGGTACCTTGGCGAACCGCTTGATGCATCCACGTTTTGAAATTGAACGCGAGTATGCCGTACGGATACTCGGAGAACTGACCGATGAGCAAATGAAGCAACTAACCACCGGAGTTGCACTCGACGATGGTCAGGCGGCATTTGCTTACCTGGCCGATCAAGGTGGAGAAGGCGCCAATCACTGGTATCGGGTTATTTTGAAAGAAGGTAGAAACCGTGAAATACGGCGCATGTTTGAAGCAATCGGTATCACGGTAAGCCGCCTGATGCGAGTGCGCTTTGGTCCAATCAATCTGCCGCCGTGGTTGAAACGAGGCCAGTGGCTGGAGTTGGATGAAAACAAAACGAGGAGACTGTTAAGTTTGCTCAAATGATTTGTGTCTCAGTACCCAGTCATACATATTTCAAATGTTTTACGGGGAAGACAATTTCCCCCGGCGAAGCCGGGGGCTGTTATTAACAAATTGCCATTAATGGCCAGATTCACGCATATGTTTCATGGCTTCTTCGGAATGCTTGGCGGATTCGCTGCCGTGACCCATTTCAGCATGCTTGATGGCTTCTTCAAGATGTTTAATTGCTTCATCCATATGTTTGTGCGCATCAGCATGTTCTTTGCCTGCTGCTTTAGCATGCGTCAAACTGTCTTTGGCATGCTGCAATGCCTCTTTAGCATGACCCTTTTCACCATGCGCCTGGGCTTTTCCTGCATGCTCCATCGCTTCAGATGTGTGCCCGGCGTCAGTTGCCCAAACTTGGGTGCTCATCAATAAAACTAAAGTTCCAGTTGCAATCGTTGTTGTTATAGCTCGCATGACTACTACTCCTTTAATACTAAGACATTAAAAAATGAAATCAGCAATTCGTACTGATTCAGTTACCACCACTAGAGAAACAGAATTTCTGGCAATTTTTACTTGTTTAATCAGTACTGATTGAGTTATATCACATATTATGGAAAAAAATAATATAAAAAATGTTTTTGGTTTTGCCTTGGTAAGTACAAAGGCGTCATAGATAGATACCAATGTCAGTGAACAATTCCGCCGTTACTATTTGATAGAAAAGAGACCGCATTGCTATTTTGCCACGGATTATCAATATCCCAAGATTTAACTTGCTTGAGAATTTCTCCAATTAATTTATGCAATTGTGCTGGATTGAGCATCAAGAAAATTCTTTTTGCTTTGCCGGCATCATAGAATTCGAGTTTGATATTAGGATTGTCATGGGTGGTATGCCTTTTGGATAAATTGACAGTACTGATGAGAAATGACTCAATATGATTACTGGAATGTATTTTGCCGTATCTCACGGTTATTTTTTGCTGCGAAAATTGATGTTCCAGGCAATTAATTTCCCATTGCTGTTCCGTTGTTCTTGGTCCGGAATTTGGATATTGTTGCGAGAGCCAATGAGGGAGCGGTTTCAGTAAATTTATTAGAAATTGGCGAGTCATAAAGCCTAATAACTGTTTTTTGTCTTTGTTACAGAAAATTAGACTCAATCTGTCTTGTTCTTTATCGTAAAAAGTAGTCACGGATTCTGCGATAAATTCCATATGATTTCTTGTTAAAGTTACATTGGTTTTTCTGTCTTGAATAACGCAAATATACTGATCGTTAGCTGATCAAAAGAATAGAAAAAGATCAAAAAATAAATCGCCGTATTGGAGCAATTTGCATACCTTGCTGACAATGCTAGTTGATACAAGCAGGATAGGCTGTAGGACAGGCGGAATTCAATCCCCCTGCATCACCGGCATGACCGAGTCCATTTAACATTTCAAGAACTTGAGGAAAATAGTTTGGTGCGCGGGTCCAGAAAATATAATTGGCTTTTAAATTGTCCCGGGCAAATGCAAGCAACTCATTTACAGCGGGCGCTTTTCCTTTTTTGTCGTGCCGTGTATTAACATAATTTGCCTGCATCACTGAAGGCGCTAAAGGTACGATACCCGATAATTCCGGATAATAGTGATAAACACCTTTGGCAGAATTTGCTTTACTGGAATGGTGCAGCCCAGGGTCATCGATGAAACTGTCCGGGCCGCCTAAGCCAGTTCCCATTTCTTTCAGTTTGCCAATAAACGATTGTAATTTATGGCGTGGATAGTTTGTAAATTGATATGTCATGGTATTGGGAAACTGCGCACGCAGATGTTTGTTAATGCTTAGCAGGTTGGTAAAGTAATTATCTAATTGATTAGTGGTTATTTCTACCAAGGGGTCTCCAAATGCGGTTTCAGTCAAGCCTATACCTTCTAAATAAGGATTGAAGTTAAAGCGTTTTCCGAGAGCGCTAATGAGTGCGGCCAAGCGCTCCTGTACAAGGGGATTCCACAATTTAAGATTGTATCCACGTATGACTTTTTTTCCGAAAGTGCTAAATGGGAAAATGCCATCCTCATATTTTTTCGTTTTCAAGTATTCCGGAACAAAAGGGCTGGCAGGGTCAAAGGATTTGAGCTGCAGCAGAATGATCAGGCGCTTTTTTTGTGATGCGAGTTCGGCGAGATGGTGCTCAATGGAAGAAAAATTGTATACATTTTCTTCCGGTTCCAGCTCTGCCCAGTCATAACGAATTTGGATGCCACGCAATAGCGGTGTGTTTTTAAGCTCTCGATATATCTGCGCCATTTGCTTGGGATTATTTTTACTTTGACCCATCAGAGTGTAGTAATGCCCGGGATGCCATTTGACTGCATTGTTTATAGGCGTGCTTTTATCCGATGCATAGGTTACTCCAATAAATAACCAAGCCATACACATCACAAAAAATAAGGATTTGAATGACGTTGCAGAATTTTGCTTAATTTTAGTTGAATTGCAAGTACTGGCCATTCGGTAGTTAGCATTGATTCTCATATCATAATCCCTTTGTGGTGTGATAATTAGACCGGTTAACTTCAATTTTTCTGTGAAATTAATAGGATAGCAACAGAAATAAATGCAAAAAGATAATCAAAGTAAAGGTTATTTTTAAGGATAATACATATTTATATTCACGTGACGCAATATTGCAAAATAATGCGCATGCGCTTGCTTATTAAATTGAGCGAGTAGAGAAAAATTTAAGACTACTTGCTCAGCCTTTTTATTTAAAAATGATGTGGTTATAAACGTATTGGCTGGATAGCGGAATCCAATATAACAAACCTGGCGTATCTTTATGAATTACAGTAATAAATTTGGCAATCTGCGATAAAGAATATGATTTAAATGCTGCAATCTTTTTCCTAATTATGTGTCTTATATAGTGTGAAATTAAAGATTGGTATAAGAGGGGATATGATGACAGTGACTCGTTCTGCTGCAGTAGCAGGTATATTTTATCCTGCAGACGCAAGGCAATTACAGCGGAACATACAAGATTTGCTTGCAAAAGCGAAATTATGTGATTTCATGCCGAAGGCATTAATCGTACCACATGCCGGATACATCTACTCCGGAGCGATCGCTGCATCGGCATACGCTAATTTGAAATCCGTTGCAGCCATGATCAAGCGTGTTGTTTTGCTCGGCCCTGCCCATCGCGCCGCTGTCCACGGCTTGGCTTTGCCCAAAGCGGATGCTTTTGCTACACCACTTGGAAACATTAAGTTGGATGTTGGTCTTGTGAATGCAATTGTGCATTTGCCACAAATAATAGTCAGTAACGAAGCGCATGCGCTGGAACATTCTTTAGAAGTGCAATTGCCATTTTTGCAGAGCGTGTTGGGTGAATTTACTTTATTGCCATTGGCGGTAGGTATGGTATCAGCCGACGCGGTTGCAGAAGTTTTGGATTGTGTATGGGGTGGCGACGAAACGTTAATCGTAATCAGCTCCGATCTTTCGCATTATTTACCGTATGCGACTGCGCAACGTATCGATGATGAAACAGTTCAATCGATCGTGCAATTAAGGCAATTGAGCGACGGCTATCGGGCGTGTGGAAGTATCCCTATCAATGGCTTGATCAAAGCTGCCCGGAAGTATCATTTGACGCCGCATTTGTTGGATTTGAGAAATTCCGGGGATACTGCCGGTTCGCGGGACCAAGTAGTCGGTTATGCTGCAATTGCATTTAATTGAGGAAGGAAAATAGTTATGGTGCTTGAAAGAAACGAACAAGGGAAAATATTGCTTAACATTGCACGTGACGCTATTACAAGTGCATTGCGGATATCTCACGTGCCTGCGGCAATTGATGAGAGCATGCCATGGCTCTTGAAGCCGGCAGCTACGTTTGTTACTTTGACGCAAGAAGGCATGCTGCGCGGTTGTATCGGCTCTTTGCAAGCTTATAATCCGTTGAAGGACGATGTAAGAAACAATGCTATATCTGCAGCGTTGCATGATCCTCGATTCAAACCAATAGCGGCTGATGAGCTGGATGCTGTCGATGTCGAAGTGTCGTTGCTTTCCGAGCTTCAGTTGCTGAGTTTCAGTAATGAAATGGAAGCAATGGCGCAATTACGGCCAAACATTGATGGCGTAGTATTTGAATATGCACACTATCGCAGTACATTCTTACCCCAGGTCTGGGAAATGCTTCCACAACCACGGCAGTTTCTTGCCAAATTAAAGTCCAAAGCCGGATTATCTGAAGATTTCTGGAGAGACGATATCAAGCTGTCTAGCTATACCGTGAGTAAATGGCGCGAAACTGACTATCTTAATGAGGAACATATATATGGATGAGCTTATCAGTACCATTCAACGGCATCCGGCAAAATATTGGCATCGATTAGAAGATGGACGGATTCAGTGTGACTTGTGTCCGCGTGATTGCAAGTTGCATGACGGGCAGCGCGGAGCCTGCTTTGTTCGCGGCCGGGCCGGCGATATCATGGTATTGACAACCTATGGACGTTCATCCGGTTTTTGCATCGATCCGATTGAAAAAAAACCATTAAACCATTTTTATCCCGGTAGCAGTGTTTTATCATTCGGAACGGCTGGTTGTAATCTTGCATGCAAGTTTTGCCAGAATTGGGATATTTCCAAGTCACGCAGTTTTGATAAATTGCTTGATCAGGCAAGCCCAGAAGATATTGCTCGCAGGGCAGGCGAATTGGGCTGTAAGAGTGTTGCTTTCACTTATAACGATCCCGTAATTTTCGCTGAGTATGCAATGGATGTGGCAGATGCTTGTCATGTTCGAGGCATTAAAACGGTTGCTGTAACGGCGGGTTATATTCACGCGCAACCGCGGCGCGATTTTTTTAATAAAATGGATGCAGCGAATGTCGATCTCAAGGCATTTACGGAAGAATTCTATGTCAAGCAAACCGGATCGCATCTGCAACCCGTGTTGGAAACATTGCAATATCTGAAACACGAAACCAATGTGTGGATCGAACTGACAACATTATTAATTCCTGGCCTTAATGACTCATGCCAAGAACTCAGTGAAATGAGTCGGTGGATTGTCAAGGAACTGGGTGTTGACGTGCCGCTGCATTTTAGCGCGTTTCATCCGGATTATAAGCTTAATGATATTTCATCTACACCTGCCGGAACATTGATCCAGGCGCGAAAAATCGCATTGGATGCCGGTTTGCAGTATGTCTATACGGGTAACGTGCATAATCTTGAAGGTGATACCACCTATTGTCCGGCATGCGCGAGTGAATTGATCGTGCGCGATTGGTATGAAATAAAAAGTTACCAATTGACTGCGGATGGTTGCTGCAAATATTGCCATACGTCAATTCCTGGCCGCTTTGAGCAATTTACCGGTCAATTTGGCAGGCAACGCATTCCAGTCCGGATCGGAGTGACTGCGTAATGGCCACAGTAAAAATACCAGCCGGCCCCGTTAGCCTTAATGGCGAACTGGTATTGCCAGCGGCGGCGGCAAGTGTGGTGTTGTTTGTTCATGGTAGCGGCAGCAGCCGTTTGAGTCCGCGCAATATTTTTGTAGCGCAAGTATTGCAGCAACACGGTATTGGCACGCTACTGTTCGATTTATTAACAACGAGTGAAGATCGGGATTATGCAGTACGTTTTGATATCGATTTGCTGACACAACGCTTGCTTGCCGCAACAGCCTGGTTGCGGGAAAATCCTGAAACCAAAGCGCTACGAATCGGTTATTTTGGTGCTAGCACAGGCGCGGCTGCAGCGCTGCGTGCGGCAGCAGAAATTGGTAACGCTATCGCTGCTGTCGTATCCCGAGGGGGGCGTCCTGATCTGACTGGTGAAGCTGCATTAGTACAGGTAACTTCGCCAACCTTGCTTATTGTAGGTAGTGAAGACTACACAGTGCTTGAATTGAACGAGCAAGCATTTGCATGGATGAAATGTGAAAAAAAACTCGTTCTAGTACCTGGGGCTACGCATTTATTTGAAGAACCAGGCACGTTGGAACAAGCAGCACAGTATGCCGCAGGCTGGTTTCTTAAGCACTTTTAACTTTTATGCGAGTATGATTGTCTGTGCATTATTCAACTTCGCACAGTTCTTCTTCAACTGAAGATTGCCGGGCACTAGCAGTCATATTAAAGTTTTTCAGTTTATTATTGACCTCTCTTTCTGCTTCAAGCCAGTCTTCTACCGCATCGGCCTCATTACCCGTAAAACCGCGTTTTTCAGCGCGAAAGTAGGCTGCGGTGGCGATCAATTCGTCTCGCTCAATCGCACTTTCTGGGGCTGTAATTTGACTTGCCAAAACATTTTCTTCGCTTTTAGTTAATTTACTACGTGATCGTTTTGTGGTTTTTACATTAACTTTGCTGTTGTCCATTCGATGCTTCCTCTAAGATTGTGTATTTTAATGAGATTTCAGGTGATTCTTTTGATGCTTGAAAAAAGGGCGTATTTTTTGGAATTCGACACAAATAGTGGCAGGTGGCCGCTTTAAATAAGCAGCCAAGATGTCACAATCTGTAGTTTCAAGCAACAGACTGGCTTCTAATAATTGCTGTAAAGCTGGACTGTTTAATAATTGCTTATTTCCGCTAGAATCAATGAAGCGGGCTACATGCATTTTTGCACGCCTTAAATGACCAGCCTCATATAACGGTTGAATGTCCTCTTGTTTCCTAAAGTAATGGCTACTGTTACGGTCGATTGGAATTTCAGATTGTTTCATTTGAATTTCTCCTCCTAACTCGTTTATACCACACGTTAATGAAGATATATATTTCAGAAACAGATACTTAAATGATTAACTAACTTTTGCTTCTTTTTGAAGTGACTATAATGCGAGTATTAGCTTGGCAAATGAATAAGTAAATTCTTAAAAATTTGTAGGAATTATCTGTTGAATATGTTCCATATAAAAATTGAATATTCCAATTCAAGATTATGGATTACTTAGTGGAATTTATAAATAAATTTTCTAAAAAAAACTGTGAATTAAGATGCCGTGCCAATTAAATAAACAGGATAC
>SSFV01000115.1 GCA_008015565.1 Nitrosomonas sp.
CAAAACTTGCGGATCATGGGCGGGTGGTGACTATTTCCAGTACCGTAACACGGCTAATGTTGCCTACATATGGCGCTTATGCAGCGACGAAAGCTGCTGTAGAGCAACTGACACGTATTTTTGCGCGCGAAATGGGAAAACGAGGCATAACTGCCAATAACGTTTTGCCCGGTCCGGTCGACACAGAACTGTTTCGTGCAGGAAAAACTTTAGCGGATATAGAACGCATGGCGGAAATGGCTGCATTAGGCCGGATTGGCAATACGCACGATATCGCACAAGCCGTATTATTTCTGGTCAGCGAAGACGCCCGCTGGGTAACGGGACAAAATATCGGTGTAAATGGTGGAATAATTTAACGAATAAAATGGAGAATCGGATGCGTATCGGGGTGCCCAAAGAAATTAAAACTCATGAATCCCGTGTGGGCTTGACACCGGCAGCGGTGCGCGAACTGGCCGCCAATGGCCACCACGTTATGGTACAGAAAAACGCAGGATTTCAGATTGATTTAAGTGATGATAAGTATCGCGCCGCCGGTGCGGAAATAATCGATGATCCGCAAGAGATGTACGCAAAAGCGGATCTGATCGTTAAAGTCAAGGAGCCTCAAGCTTCAGAAATACCGTTGCTGCGCGACGGACAAATATTATTTACTTACTTGCATCTTGCACCCGATCCCGTGCAAGCGAAGGGTTTGATGAACTCCGGTTGTATCGCTATAGCCTATGAAACGGTTACAGATCGATACGGGGGATTGCCATTGCTGGCTCCGATGAGTGAGGTAGCGGGCCGTATGGCAATTCAGGCTGGCGCGCATGCTTTGGAGCTCGATCAAGGTGGCCGCGGAATGTTGCTGGGTGGCGTATCGGGCGTGCCGGCGGCACGGGTGGTAGTGATCGGCGGTGGTGTTGTGGGTACCAATGCTGCTCGAATCGCAATGGGTGTGGAAGCCCATGTGACGGTGCTGGACAAATCCATTCATCGCTTACAGCAATTGGATTCGCAATATGGTTCAAAAATTAATACCGTTTTTTCAACGGTGGATGCACTGGAAGAACATGTTTCTAACGCCGATTTGGTCATTGGCGCGGTGCTAGTTCCGGGCGGTGCGGCACCCAAACTGGTAAGCCGCGAACTGGTTAGCCGTATGAACCGTGGCGCTGTGCTGGTTGATGTCGCGATTGATCAAGGCGGCTGCTTTGCTACCTCCAAACCTACTACTTTGGCTGATCCTATTTTTACAGTCGATGGCGTGGTGCATTATTGCGTGTCCAATATGCCAGGCTCAGTCGCACGCACTTCAACATTTGCACTAAATAACGCAACACTGCCTTTTGTTCTGGCGCTTGCCAATAAAGGATATCTTAGAGCCCTATCGGATGATCCGCATTTGCGTAATGGTTTGAATGTGTTCCGAGGACAATTGACGCATGAAGCGGTAGCGCGTGATTTACAGTTACCGTACAGACCGGCGATGGAAGTATTGGTATGAGTCGTCACAATTGCGTCGATAGCTTTCGATTTGCACATGATTTCCTGCCTGTTAGTTTCATAAAATTAGAAGACGTATAATAAACCCTCATTTTTGTCTTAAGAGAACACAATCTAGAATGTCTGGTAATACATTTGGTAAGCTTTTTTGTATCACTTCTTTTGGTGAATCACATGGCCCTGCGATTGGTTGCGTAGTCGATGGATGTCCACCTGGACTAGCAATCACCGCAGATGATATTCAACGTGAATTAGATCGCCGCAAGCCGGGGACGTCGCGTCATGTCACGCAGCGACGTGAAACAGACGAAGTTGAGATTCTGTCAGGTGTATTTGAAGGACAGACAACCGGCACACCAATTGCTTTGTTAATCCGTAATGTAGATCAACGCAGTAAAGATTACAGCAAGATTATGGATTCTTTTCGTCCAGGCCATGCTGATTACACATATTGGCAGAAATATGGCGTTCGCGACTATCGCGGTGGCGGCCGTGCCTCCGCGCGAGAAACAGCTGTAAGGGTTGCCGCAGGGGCGATTGCGAAAAAATGGCTGTTTCAGCGGTATGGCATCGTGATTCGCGGTTATATGGCGCAGCTAGGCCCTATTCAAATTCCGTTTCGGGAATGGGGTGATGTCGATAGCAATCATTTCTTTGTTGCAAATAACGATTATGTCGAGAAATTAGAAGCATACATGGATCAGTTGCGCAAATCCGGTGATTCCGTTGGTGCCAAGATCAGCATCGTGGCACAAGGCGTACCGGTTGGTTGGGGCGAACCTGTATATGATCGTCTGGACGCCGAAATCGCCTATGCAATGATGAACATCAATGCAGTAAAAGGCGTTGAGATCGGCGCTGGCTTTGCCAGCGTCACCCAAAAAGGCACGGAACATTCCGATGAAATGACATCGGATGGTTTTGTTAGCAATAACGCGGGAGGAATATTAGGTGGTATTTCCACTGGACAAGACATTGTCGTCAACGTGGCGATCAAGCCGACTTCTAGTATCCGCTTGGGGCGCCGGTCGATTGATAAAGACGGCAATCCTGTTATTGTTGAAACGCATGGACGGCATGACCCTTGTGTTGGCATTCGTGCCACACCGATTGTTGAAGCGATGCTGGCGTTGGTATTGATCGATCACGCGCTACGGCATCGCGCGCAAAATGCAGACGTGACTTGCAGAACACCGAAAATACCCGCTACTACTATTGGAGCGAGCAATTCCTCTATGATAATCCAAGCACCGCACAATGAAGACCCGGAACCAGAAGAAGATGTTTGATTTGATTTCTAGTGCTTAGTGGTATTTTGCCTTGACAAGATCGGCCAAATCCACCATTATCGGCCCCGCAAAAGTAATCGCGATAATCGGTAGAAAAAAATCGACTGAATTTTAGTTGATTTCAGCTTGAGCGCATCGAATAACGTAACAAAAGCGCAACTTCGAGTCCCGTAACCGCTTCAATCTGATATAATCGCCCGGTTGCTTAAACAAGCTGGAAGTAATGAGATTGTATGAAGCGCCCGTAGCTCAGTTGGATAGAGTACTTGGCTACGAACCAAGGGGTCGTGGGTTCGAATCCTGCCGGGCGCGCCACTCCATTATCAAATTCGATGCATCCAGAAATGAACGAATGATTTCGTTTATAACAGTATTCCAATTGGCCAAGTAGCTCAGTCGGTAGAGCAGAGGACTGAAAATCCTTGTGTCGGTGGTTCGATTCCGCCCTTGGCCACCATTATTCAAAAAACCAATCATTCTCGGCTGTTTTTTCTAATTCCCCTCGCGCTGATGCAGATTCTTGGCATGGTCTCGCAAGCACTATTCTCTCAATTCATGCGTTTTCACCCTCGCCTAGCCATAGATATGTTATCAAATATGAAGTCCATAGGTTTTAGCAGCTTGTAGACTTGATTTACATAGTATTGCTGCGAAACTTGTGCTGGCGATAAATAGTGCGATTTTTCTTGCTTGCGCTGCCGGTTATAGAATATTTCGATATATTTGGTAATCTCCTGAATGGCTTGTTGCCGTGTTATGAATCTCCGATGATACACCAGTTCGGTTGTAAGCAGCAGTTCCTAAAACAACATCAACCATTTGATATTAATCACAAAAAAACAGAATTTTCGCTGTCTGAAACGACCAGAAATGTTAAAATAGGCGCATGTTTTCTGGTCGAAATGGTGATTTATAGATGTTCATACTCAGTAAAACTTTCCATCAAGCCAATTTGTTTGAAACAGGCCTGTTATTTAAATTATGTTTGGAATCGGTCGTCACTTTGAATCTCAGTCGTATCGATTCAATCAAACCGTATATCACCGCGACCCCTTGGCGAAATACGCTGCACACTTTCTTATAAAGCCACTTAGGCTAACTCTCGTTTCATTTTGGATAGTTCTAACTCAACTTCAGTGAGCACTTTTTTTATGCTCGCCTACCGCAGCAAGTTCTCCTCGTTTGCCAGCATAAACCCAGTTCTTCAGCGTTCGCTCGGGTAACGACAGGCGTTTTACCGCTTCAACCTGCGTTAATCCACTTTCTTTGAAATACTTAACTGATTGCTCTCTAAATTCCTGATTATATTGTGTCCGAGGTAATTCCATCTTCGTCCTCCATTTCAGCTCTTCATTTTATGAAACTTCGGATTCCTTGAAAATCAGCATACCTCGATCGACGCCTCCAATTGCGTAAAGCTTTTCTGTTATAGCCTTTATACGCTTCCTCAAATCTAATCTTCTAGCCCTTCCCCTTAGCGCCAGCTTGTTCGTTTCATCTAAAATTATCTCGGACTCCATATAAAACCGAACAGACATTCGCTACAAACCCGAACAATTTATTTGCTTTCAACAAACACTGGACACTGCAGCATAAGTTGTATCACTATCAAATTGTGGTAAGATAGTAATAAATTACTTACTTTAGGGACTGATAATGAGCGAAAATCCAAAGCATCTCCCTGCGGATGAACGGCGAGCGGCCACCGTGGAAGCAATGATCGATTTGGCTGCCGAACAAAATCCTAGCGAGATCACCACTACGGCTATTGCGCAACGCATGGGATTAACCCAAGGAGCACTCTTCCGGCATTTTTCTACCAAGGACGCTATCCTGGAGGCAGTGATGACTTGGGTGGCAGATCGTTTGCTTGCACGGGTGGACAAGGCTGTTCAAAGTTGCGTCTCTCCGATTGCCTCGCTTGAGGCAGTTTTCATGACGCATATTGACTTCGTCTTCGAACACCCTGGGGTGCCAAGGATGCTCTTTGGGGAATTGCAGCGACAGGGAGATACCTTGCCCAAGAAAATGGCTCAGAACTTAATTAAGCATTACGGAGAGCGCATTCGCAAGCTTCTAGAAGCAGGCAAGGCTCACGGGGAACTTGATGCGGAGCTGGATGTGGATGCAGCCTCAGTATTGTTCATCGGGTCAATTCAGGGCTTGGTGATGCAATCCCTGATTGTCGGCGACATGACTCGCCTTCGCCAAGATTCGGCAGGCGTCTTCTTGATTTATCGTCAGGGTATCAAGGGGGTTGCATGAAACTTCCACGTTTACAGCGCCGTACATTTGGACTAATCGCCACCATTGTACTGTTGTTGGTCTTATTCATTTATGTCGTTATGCACACGGATCCACTGGCACCAGTGGCAGTGACCGTTAGCACGGTGGAGTCAAAGCCCGTTACTCCCGCACTGTCTGGCATCGGCACGGTGCAAGCGCGATTCACTTATAAGATCGGCCCGACCTTCTCTGGTCGTGTGAAACGCTTGGAGGTTCATGTGGGTGACACCGTTAAAACCGGCCAGGTGCTAGGTGAAATGGATGCGGTAGACTTGGACGATCGCATCGCTGCCCAACAGGCAGCGATCAAGAGTTCGGAAGCAGTCTTGCGGCAGGCTGAAGCGAAACAATCTTTTGCAAAAACCCAGACTACCCGCTACGAACAACTTCTGACGGCGCGCGGAACGAGTGACGAAAACGTCTCTACCAAACGGCAAGAATTGGCAGTAGCGAATGCTGCAATGACTGCTGCACGTGAGGACTCCATTCGCCTGCGAGCCGAGTTGAAATCACTTAGGACACAACGCGACAATTTGAGACTGATAGCACCTATGGCTGGACTGGTAGCATCGCGTGATGCAGATCCTGGCACCACTGTGGTTGCAGGACAGGCAGTGGTCGAGATCATAGATCCCACCAGCTTGTGGATCGATACGCGCTTCGATCAAATTAGCGCCGAGGGCCTAGCCGCAGGTTTGCCAGCCCAAATCATCCTGCGTTCACGTCGAACCCAAAGCCAACCTGGGCGTGTATTGCGCATCGAGCCACGTGCTGATGCCGTAACCGAAGAAACTGTGGCAAAAATTGTTTTTAACGCGGCACCTACGCCGCTGCCCCCTTTGGGCGAGTTAGCCGAAGTTACGGTGGTACTGGGTAAGCTACCTACCACACCAATCATTCCTAATGCCGCGATTCGCACAATCGATGGTCAACGTGGCGCGTGGAAACTGGTTGATGGGGATTTGATCTTTGCACCGGTCACACTGGGTCGTTCCGATCTTGATGGCCGTGTACAGGTACTCAAGGGGCTAGCGACCGGAGACCAGGTGGTGGTTTACAGTGAGAAAACGCTCAAAGCAAGGAGCCGAGTTCACATCGTCCAACATCTGGCAGGAGTATCGCCATGATCAGTTTGGCCGGGCGCGACATTCTGCATGCCTGGGGCAAATTCATTTTTACCGGTATCGGGCTCGGTCTGCTGATTGGCGTCACCCTGACCATGGCTGGTGTATACCGAGGTATGGTGGATGATGGAAAAGTGCTGCTGGATAACAGCAACGCAGATTTGTGGGTGGTACAAAAAGACACTCTTGGCCCCTATGCGGAATCCTCAAGCATTCCCGACGATTTGTGGCGCAGTATCCTCACCTTGCCCGGCGTGGCAGAAACCGCCAATGCCACCTATCTGACCATGCAGGTAGGAAAAGGCGATAAGGATGTACGAGCCATGGTGGTGGGCATCACGCCGGGCGCACCGGGAACACCGGGTTGGCCACCGCAGCTGATTGCAGGACGCCAGATCACACGCGGCCATTACGAAGCGGTAGTGGATATAACCACCGACTTTCAACTAGGCGATGTGCTGAAAATCCGCCGCAATCACTATACTGTAGTTGGCTTAACACGTCGCATGGTGTCTTCCAGTGGCGACCCGATAGTTTTCATTCCTATTAAAGACGCACAGGAGGCACAGTTCCTCAAAGATAACGACGCTATCTTGATGCAGCGCCGTCGCACCGAGGCCAACAGCACTTTCAACCGCCCCGGCGTGCCGGGCCTACTCGATGCGGTTATTGCTTCTCACACCAGCAACCGCTTCGTTAATACCGTACTGGTGCGCATCCACCCTGAGTTTGCACCCGATGAAGTGGCAGAACTAATTCGACGCTGGAAACGACTCACCGTTTATGACCGCGCGCAGATGGAAGAAATTCTGGTTGGCAAACTAATTGCCACATCGGCTAAGCAGATCGGTATGTTTCTGGTGATTCTGGCCATCGTTTGTGGCGCTATCGTAGCTTTCATTATCTACACCCTGACGATGGACAAGATCCGCGAGATTGCGGTGCTCAAGCTTATTGGCACAAGCAATCGCACCATCGTATCAATGATACTGCAACAATCCCTGGTGCTGGGTGTAATTGGATTCGTCGTTGGTAAGATCACCGCAACCTTCGCTGCACCGATGTTTCCCAAATACGTGTTGCTGGTGCTGGTCGACTCGATTGCCGGATTTTTCTCCATACTTGCGATCTGTGTGCTTTCCAGCATCGTCGCCATTCGCATGGCATTGAAAATTGATCCAGCCGAAGCAATAGGAGGTTGAAAGTGGCGGACAAAGGCATTCTTATAAAGAGCTTAAGCAAACGCTATGGCGGGGGAGAAACCGCAGTTCTTGCTTTAAAAGATGTGAACATGCGTGTCTCACCCGGGGAGGTTGTCGGCCTGATCGGCCCATCTGGATCCGGGAAGAGTACCTTGCTAAAATGTCTTGGTGCGGTGATCGACCCTACTACAGGAAGCATGGTGCTAGGTGAAGAAGTGATTTTCGACAACGAATGGAAAGTGCGCGATCTGCGGGCACTTCGCCGAGACAAGATCGGTTTCGTGTTTCAAGCACCGTATCTGATTCCTTTCCTCGATGTCACCGATAATGTAGCGTTGTTGCCGATGCTCGCCGGTGTATCCAATAGCGAGGCACGCAAGCGCGCGCTCACACTTCTGACCGCACTGGATGTGCAACACCGTGCCAAGGCCATGCCCGCACAATTGTCGGGTGGCGAGCAGCAGCGCGTGGCCATCGCACGCGGGTTGGTCAACCATCCTCCAGTGATCCTAGCTGACGAACCCACCGCACCACTTGATTCTGTACGCGCTATGACGGTGATTCGTATCCTCAACGACATGGCCAAGCGCTTCGATACTGCCGTCATCGTGGTCACCCACGACGAAAAAATTATCCCGACGTTCAAGCGCATTTATCACATTCGCGACGGCGTTACTTACGAGGAAGCGGGTGAGGGGCGTCCACTTCACTAATCGCTGTTGGAACCGTGCCATTATGCGATTTGCTTAGCGGCTTTACGACCCAATTAACGAAGGTTGTATTACCCTCGTGAAAATAAGTGAGCAATTCCCGTTCAAGTTGCATAAATTACTGGAGACACTCATTCAATGCTGAATCAACTTGTAACAGTAAGTTACCGGTCAGTAAATACACAATCTCGGCATCGATTTATTGTGTTTCCTATGTAATTCTCTGATGCATTTATCCGAATCCGGTTTGAAAAACATACGTTGCAGAAAACTTGCGATGAGCGGCAAAGCCCGATTGTGGCAAATGCCACGTGTCATTACTGTTGTGCTTCAATTCAATTTGAATACTTATCCCTAAGCATTAAAAAGACCATTCGATCAAGCCAGTGGCGAATTTTTAAGCTGTTGCCATAACCCGGTCATCCATTCAAGCTATTTAATTGTCAGAATTTATATCCCCTGTGCAATGCCACAATACCAGCCGTTAAATTGAAGTATTCCACGCGTTCAAATCCAACTTGTTCCATCAATTCTTTCAATGCTTGCTGAGAAGGGTGCATACGGATGGATTCAGCCAGATAACGGTAACTTTCCGCATCGTTGGCGATGACTTTTCCCATGGCGGGCAGGAACTTGAATGAATACGCATCGTAAGCCGGTTGCAGAGGTTTCCAGATATGTGAAAACTCCAGCACCACGACTGTGCCACCGGGTTTGATGACGCGCAGCATTTCTTTTAGCGCGATATCTTTGTGCGTCATATTGCGCAAGCCAAACGCCACGCTGACGCAATTAAAGTAATTATCGGGAAAGGGTAATTTCTCGGCATCGCATTGGGCCACTGGAGTAGGCGTACCTTCGTCGATCATACGGTCACGTCCGATGGCGAGCATGGAATTATTGATGTCGGTCAACCATACTTCGCCGGATTTACCCACTTTTTGTAAAAACAAAGCACTTAAATCGCCAGTGCCGCCCGCAATATCCAAAACCTTATCGCCTTTTTTTACACCACTGACTTCGATTGCAAAGCGCTTCCACAAGCGATGCAAGCCGACAGACATGACATCGTTCATCAGATTGTAGCGTTCTGCTACGGAATGGAATACTCCGGCTACTTTGCCGGCTTTTTCGTCTTCAGAAACGGTGTCAAAGCCAAAATGAGTTGTTTTAGTCATGGTAGTGATTAATGGTCGTTAGACAAGTTGGATGATTTAGCCACCCGAGCAAATTATTTGCAGGAGTGGGTAACATGGGAAGCAGTTTCTTGTTCACGGCTGGCTCCGGCATCTTCCATGCGTTGGAGATAGCGCTGCCACATTTTATCCTGATTCAAACCATAGTCATAGAGCAGATCCCAAGAATAAATCCCGGTATTGTGGCCATCGGTAAAATTTAGTTGTATGGCATAATGACCAACAGGATCAATTTTGCTGACATTGACCATTTTTTTACCGGTTTGTAGGACTTCTTGCCCCGGACCGTGGCCGCGTACCTCGGCGGAAGGCGAGTAGACTCGCAAGAATTCGCATGGATACTGGAATATTTTGCCGTCAGAGAAAGTAATATCCAATATTCTGGATTTCTGGTGTAATTTTATTTCGGTAGGATAAGGTGTTTTTTTAGTTAAACCGGCCATATATCTGTAATGCAAGAACAAGCAGTTAAAAAATCAATTGAACTATTGTAGCAAACTATACCGAGAATTATTAATCGCGACAGGAAGATTGAATGATTGCAACCATACTGATTGTCGAAGATGAAGCTGCGATCCAGGAATTGATTGGTTATAATCTGCAGCGTGCCGGGTATGAATGTCTCTGCGTACACGATACTGAGCAAGCAAAGATCATTCTCAATGATGCGTTGCCGGATCTGATTTTGCTCGATTGGATGCTGCCAAATATGAGTGGCGCAGAATTTGCACGGATTTTACGCCGCAACGAACGGACCCGCTTGATTCCCATCATCATGTTGACGGCTCGCACTGAGGAAGCGGACAAAGTGACTGCACTTGAAATAGGTGCTGACGATTACATTACCAAACCATTTTCACCGCGTGAACTGATTGCACGCATTCAAGCTGTGTTGCGTCGTTCGCCGCCACAAGTTGCTGAAGAAGTCATTGAAATAGATGAATTAAAATTAAACCCTGCCGATCATCGTGTGAGTTATGGCGATACGGCAATTAAATTGGGGCCGATCGAATTTCGCTTACTACATTTTATGATGACGCATACTGAACGGGTTTACTCACGCAGCCAGCTGCTCTTTCAGGTATGGGGCGACGATACGATTGCTGACGAGCGTACCGTAGATGTCCATATTCGGCGGTTACGTAAGGCACTCGAATTGGTGGGCAAGGATAATTGGATCAATACGGTACGCGGTGCAGGCTATCGTTTTTCGGCAAATATTTCATCATTTGTCAAAGATTCAAATGCGGATATCTGACACAATTAAAAAATTTCTTGAACGATAATTTCTGGATAACTTAAGTGACGGATATTTGGCGGCGCGCTTCTAATCTGCTTTTCATAGTTTTTATTGCAGCAGTATTATGGATGATTCTGGATGCTGTAACAGCATTGATGTTTCTTAGCGGAGTGCTGCTATGGATGGTGTTCCATCACTTGCGGCATCTGGTTGCACTGGAACACTGGTTACAGCGTTCCGACCATTCGCCAGCCAGTATACCTGCCGGTTCGGGTGCGTGGGATGATGTGTTCGCACATTTGTCACGTTATGTGCGTGCGCACAGCCAGAGTCAGGAATTATTAAGTCTGGCATTGGAGCGTATGCGCAATGTAACTTCAGCAATGCCTGATGGCATCGTGATTCTTGATGACGATGATCGCATAGAATGGTGCAATCCGATGGCGGAAAAGCACTTAGGCATTAGTCTGTCATTTGATGCCGGGCAGCAGATTACTTATCTAGTCCGGCAAATGCAATTTGTCGCATTTCTGGCGTCTCGCCAATATAGTAACCCTTTAACCCTAAGGCAAACCAGGCAACAAGGCATCATAGTTTCATTGCATGTAATACCGTACGGTTATAACCAAAAGCTATTAATCAGCCGTGATATCACGCGCTTTGAGAAAATAGAAACCATGCGGCGGGATTTCATTGCCAATGTTTCGCATGAATTACGCACACCGCTGACGGTTGTTGCCGGCTTTCTCGAAACGTTGTCAGAAGAAAATCATGAAAATCCTGATTTCAATCGGCGAATTCTGTTGTTAATGACAGAGCAGACCACGCGCATGCAGCGGCTGATTGAAGACTTGCTGGTGTTATCGCGGCTGGAAAATGCGCAAGAAAAGGTCAGAGAGAAGACTGTGAATGTCGTGAATTTATTGCACGAAATTTTACAGGATGCTCAATCACTCAGCGCTGGACGTCACCGCATCAAATTGAATATTGCCACTCACGATCAATTGCTAGGCAGTGAAGAAGAACTGCGTAGCGCATTTGGTAATTTGGTCAGCAATGCCATTCGTTATACCCCTGATCATGGCGAAATCAGTATTAATTGGGAGAAGCGTGCTGACCAAGGTCTATTTTATGTGCAAGACAGTGGCATCGGTATTGAAGCGGAACATATTCCACGCTTGACGGAGCGTTTTTATCGTATCGATAATAGCCGATCCCGAGAAACCGGCGGAACGGGACTGGGATTAGCTATCGTCAAGCATGTTTTGAATCGGCACCAAGCAAGATTAGAAATCAATAGTCAAGTTGGCCAAGGCAGCCGGTTTAGCATTTGGTTTCCCGCTAACCGTTTGATCTCGTGAGGCACATCAGATCCTGGAAAGATAGATAGTTCCGCACAGATTATAGACAGCGCTTGCACGCTCGGTTAATAAAGATTCGCGACTCTATCAAACCGGATAATCCCACCTTTGGCAGGACCTACTATCAAATCAAGTCTAGATTGCTACTATTTAAAAGCAGTTTTTACTTTAGACACCTAGTTAGTGTTTTATCACATTCTCTATTAACGCATCTTCAGCTTTTGGCTGAAGAGTTGACTGTTGTTGTACCATAGAAACCGAAGCCAACTCAGGTTTGTGCTCTAATGCCAAATCAAGTACCTGGTCAATCCACTTAACGGGATATATAGTCAGTTGATTTCTTACATTCAATGGTATTTCTGTCAAATCTTTGACGTTGCTTTCAGGAATAATAACTCCCTTAATTCCACCGCGATGTGCAGCCAAAAGCTTTTCTTTTAAACCTCCAATAGGAAGTACTTCTCCTCTTAAGGTAATTTCTCCTGTCATAGCTATATCTGCTCTCACCGCAATATTCGTCAGAATTGACACTATTGCAACACAAATACCAATGCCTGCACTCGGTCCATCTTTAGGTGTTGCCCCTTCGGGAAGATGTATGTGAATATCGTTTTTCTGATAGAAATCTTCAGGTATGCCTAATGAATGGAAACGACTCCTAACAACAGATAAAGCGGCTTGTATCGATTCTTGCATTACTTCTCCTAGTTTTCCGGTAGTAATGGTTTTTCCCTTTCCAGGCAGTACAACAGCTTCAATTGTCAGCAGCTCTCCTCCAACTTCTGTCCATGCAAGTCCTGTTACTTGTCCTACTTGATTTCTTTCTTCAGCAATACCATATGTGTAACGCCTTACTCCTAAAAATTTATCTAGATTACGTGATGTAACAACTACTCTACTTTTATCTTTCTTAAGTAACATTGCCTTAACAGCTTTCCGACAAATTTTTGAAATTTCTCGCTCCATTGAACGTACACCTGCTTCTCTTGTGTAATAGCGAGCAATATTTCGCAAACCAGAAACTGAGACACTCAGCTCTTTATCTTTAAGACCATGATTACGCATTTGTTTAGTCAATAAATAGCGTGTGGCTATATTTAACTTTTCATCTTCTGTATATCCTGACAGTTGAATTATTTCCATACGATCTAGTAGTGCTGGAGGTATATTCAGTGTATTTGCAGTAGCCACAAACATGACATCGGACAAATCGTATTCTACTTCGACGTAATGATCGACAAACGTGTTGTTTTGTTCGGGATCAAGAACCTCCAATAGCGCAGAAGACGGATCTCCACGGAAATCCATGCCCATTTTATCAACCTCATCAAGTAAAAAAAGTGGATTTTTAACACCCACCTTACTCATATTATGTAATATTTTGCCAGGCATAGATCCAATATAAGTTCGACGATGTCCACGAATCTCTGCTTCATCGCGCACCCCTCCAAGTGACATGCGCACAAATTTCCTGTTTGTGGCACGTGCGATTGACTGACCTAATGAAGTTTTTCCTACTCCAGGAGGACCAACAAGACAAAGTATTGGAGCCTTCATTTTATTTACACGTTGTTGCACTGCCAAATACTCAACAATTCGTTCCTTCACCTTTTCCAAGCCATAATGATCTTTCTCCAATATTGCTTCTGCAGTTTTAAGATCATGATTAATCTTACTTTTCTTCTTCCACGGCAATGCAACTAATACATCAATATAATTCCTCACAACTGTAGCTTCCGCTGACATAGGTGACATTAATCGAAGCTTCTTTAATTCCGATTCAGCTTTCATACGAGCTTCTTTAGGCATTTGAGCGGATATGATTTTCTTTTCAATTTCTTCTAAGTCTGCGCCTTCTTCGCCCTCGCCCAGCTCTTTCTGAATGGCTTTTACTTGCTCATTGAGATAATAATCACGCTGACTCTTTTCCATCTGGCGCTTAACTCTGCCACGAATACGTTTCTCAACTTGCAATATATCAAGCTCAGTCTCCAATAGTCCCAGTAAATGTTCTAAGCGCTTAGATACTTCGAAAATTTCAAGAATCTCCTGCTTTTGTTCAAGCTTTAATGGCAAATAAGCTGCAATGGTATCCGCTAACCGGCCAGCATCATCTATACTACCCAGAGAAGTGATTATCTCTGGCGGAATTTTTTTATTAAGTTTTACGTATTGATCAAATTGAGTCAGGATAGCGCGCCTCATCGCTTCTGCTTCGGAATTATTTCTTATATCTGACATAACCTGTGAAACTCTTCCAGACAAGTGACTTTCAGAATCAATCAGTTCCATAATGCGAGCACGATAATTACCTTCAACAAGCACCTTCACAGTGCCATCAGGTAATTTCAACATTTGTAGTAAGCTAGCAACACTGCATACTTCATAAAGATCTTCTGGTGCAGGATCATCTTTTGATGCTACTTTTTGAGCAACTAGCAAAATATTTTTACTAGACTCCATCGCTAGCTCAAGCGCTTTGATAGATTTTTGCCTTCCTACAAATAGTGGAATCACCATATGCGGAAAAACCACAACATCACGTAGGGGTAAGAGGGGTAAAATTAGTCGATCGGAGTTTGTATCTAAAAAGGTCATAATATCTACTCAATGTTAATGAAGTGTATAACTGACGATAAGGTATATGCACCAATTCGCAATTCAATATCACTCACCGAAAAAACTTCGCTTTGTAAAAGCGAGTAGTTAAACTCCTACACTCATTAAAAGTAACTAAAAATTCTAATTAATTACTTGGAACGTTTTGCTACCTTTGGTTGATCTGAATAAATCAATATTGGTTTAATTTCATCATTGGCTAAATTACAATCGATAACTACCTTAGACACATTCTCTAATGATGGAAGATCGTACATAATGTCAAGTAATATTTCTTCAAGAATTGAACGTAAGCCGCGTGCGCCTGTTTTACGGATTAGAGCTCTTTTCGCGATCACTTTAAGTGCAGGCTCGCGAAATTCCAAATCCACTCCACCTTCCATATTAAACATCTTCCAATATTGTTTAACGAGAGCATTTCGCGGCTCAGTTAATATTTGAATCAAAGCTGCTTCATTAAGTTCTTCTAAGGTTGCCACGACAGGCAAACGTCCAACAAATTCTGGAATCAAGCCAAACTTAACCAAATCTTCCGGCTCTACTTGTTGTAGAATTTTGTTCGTATCTTTTTTTGCATGGCTTTTCACATCTACACCGAAACCTATCCCACCTTTCTCGGTACGAGCCCTAATAACTTTATCTAGTCCATCAAATGCTCCACCGCAAATAAATAAAATATTTGTAGTATCAACTTGGATAAATTCTTGATTCGGATGTTTACGCCCACCCTGGGGGGGCACCATGGCAATTGTTCCTTCAATTAGCTTTAGCAGCGCTTGCTGCACACCTTCCCCGGAAACATCCCGGGTAATTGATGGATTATCTGACTTACGTGATATCTTATCAATCTCATCAATGTATACGATCCCGCGCTGCGCTTTTTCTGCGTCATAATTACATTTCTGAAGTAATTTCTGAATAATGTTCTCAACATCTTCACCGACGTAACCCGCTTCGGTCAGGGCTGTAGCATCTGCCATTATAAATGGCACGTCCAATAGTCGGGCTAATGTTTGTGCAAGTAATGTTTTACCAGATCCAGTAGGGCCAACTAGTAAAATATTACTTTTAGACAGCTCGATATCATCAGTTTCATCTGACTTACCAACATTCTTCAAACGCTTATAATGATTGTAAACTGCTACTGACAATATTTTTTTAGCTGACTCTTGCCCTATTACATATTGATCAAGTATCTGGCAGATTTCACGAGGTACCGGCAAATTCGACTTAACCAGTTTTGCTGATTCATCACCCTGCATTTCTTCACGAATGATGTCATTACATAAGTCGATACACTCATCACATATAAATACAGATGGACCTGCAATCAATTTTCTAACTTCATGCTGACTTTTGCCACAAAAAGAACAATAAAGAAGTTTCTCACCACTAGCTTTGTCTGGCATATTTTTATCCCATAGTGATCAAAATTAAATACAGCTAATTAAATAAAGTATACATTTTATTCAGCACTTGCATCTCTATGCGTCAATACTGCATCAACCAAACCGTAATTTACAGACTCAATAGCACTCATAAAATTGTCACGATCTGTATCTTTTTCAACATCAGAAACAGATCGGCCTGTATGTTTAGCCATAATTTCATTTAGACGAGCTTTTAAATACAAGATCTCACGCGCATGTATCTCAATATCAGAAGCCTGTCCTTGAAAACCACCTAATGGTTGATGAATCATTACACGCGAATTTGGCAAACAATACCGTTTTCCTTTCGTACCTGCAGTAAGTAATAAGGCCCCCATGCTTGCTGCCTGCCCAATACATAAAGTACTGACATCTGGTTTAATATATTGCATTGTGTCATAGATAGCCAAACCTGCAGATACAATTCCACCAGGAGAATTAATATAGAAATGGATATCTTTTTCTGAATTCTCAGACTCTAAAAACAAAAGTTGTGCAACAATTAGATTTGCACTCGCTTCTGTGACAGGTCCAACTAAAAACACAACCCTTTCCTTTAGTAGTCGTGAATAAATATCATATGCACGCTCACCTCTCCCACTTGTTTCAATTACCATGGGAATTAATCCCAAATTCTTAGGTTCAAGGTTATAAATATTATTAGATACTTGCATAATTTCAGGATATCCCCATCAACTCGTCGAATGTAACAGCCTTATCGACTACATTTATTTTATCGAGAGTCCAATTTACTACATTGTCTTCGAGTGCCAATGACTCTGCTTCTTGCAAGCGCTCGGAAGAAGCATAATGCCATTTAATAACTTGCTCGGGATTGTCATAACTATGCGCCACATCTTCAATTACGCTTCGAATTTGTTCAGGAGTAGCTTTCAAGGCATGCGTTCTTACAATTTCTGCGAGAATTAACCCTAACTTAACTCGATATTCTGCTTTATCTTTAAATAAATCAGGAGTAAGAGACAATTCATTGGCATTTATTCCACGTGATTCGAGATTATTCTTTGCATTCTGCATTAGTCGCTCTATTTCTTGATTAATCAAAACATGAGGAACGGCAATCTGTGTCACATCTAACAATGATTGCATAACTTGTTCTTTAAGCCTTGCTTTAATCCGTTTAGAAGCTTCACGCTGCAAATCTTGTTGAATTCCTTCGTGTAACTTTTTAATATTTCCGTCTGAAACACCTAACAATTTAGCAAAATCAGCATCTACAGTTGGTAAAATTGGCTCTTCAATTTCTTTTAGCTTTACCTCAAAAGTTGCAATTTTTCCAGCAACTTCTTTGCCATGATAATCCTCTGGAAAAACAACATCAAATGATTTATGATTGCCTACCCCCATGCCTACCAGAGAATCCTCAAAATCCTTGATAAATTTTCCATCTCCAATTATCAACTGAACATCTGACGCTGCTCCACCTTCAAAATCAGCGCCGTCTATCGTACCAGTGTAGTCTATTCTAACTCGATCATTTTTTTTAGTTGGACGACTCACCGGCTCATATTTTGCACGCTGCTTTCGGATCATATTTAACGTTTTATCAATATCGGCATCCACTATCTTTACATTAGGTTTCTCGATATTTCGTTGGCTTAAATCTCCAATCACAATTTCTGGGTAGATTTCGAAAGTAGCGCTAAATGAATAAAATGCTTCATTACTCCCTGGTTTTGCTTCGAATTTTGGATATCCGGCAACTTTCACATTCAGTTCTTTGATAGTATCAACAAATTGCTTATGCACTGCATCATTTAGCACATCCTGTTGAACTTGCGCGCCATACATCTGCGAAACCATTTTTAATGGGACCTTTCCCGGACGAAAACCATGCAGCTTAGTAGTCTTCGCCAATTTTTTAATGCGATTCTCAACTTCTGCCTGTAATTTCTCTATAGAAATATTAATATCAAGACGTCGCTCCAATGCGCCAAGTTTTTCTATATTCAATTCCATATGGTTCCTAATTTATTCTATTTTCCAACACAATAGACACTATTTTCCTGGCATTTTCTAAACTAAAGCTCAAATAATTGTGGTGCGAAAGGGGGGACTCGAACCCCCACACCTTTCGGCGCCAGAACCTAAATCTGGTGCGTCTACCAATTCCGCCACTCTCGCAATATTATCTGCTCAATTTTATATTACAGCTTTTTTAATTATACCTTCTAATCCTTCCAATCGCAGTTAGTTCACTCAGCATTCTGACAAAAAACTATCTCACCATTAATATTTTTGCTATCCGGTCCTATCAAGTATAAATATGTTGCCATTAAATCCTCAGGCTGCGTTAAGTTCTTTTTAACCTCACCCGGATGAGTCTTGGCACGTTGCGGAGTATTAACAATACCTGGCACTAAGACATTGATCCGTAAATTAGTGATTGCTTCCCATTCATCGGCTTGCACTTTCACCAAGGCTTCGATGCTAGCTTTCGCAACCGTGAATGCTCCCCAATATGCTGAAGGATTATGTCCATGAGAGCTTGAAGTCATAATTACGCTTGCATCGGGAGCGGCTTTTAGCAATGGCGTACATGCCTTAGTCAAAGCAAAAGGAGCAAACACGTTAACATGGAAAATTGATTGCCACTGCTCTACTGTTTGATTTTCTAAGGGGCTCAATCCGTATAAGAAAGCTGCATTATGCAAAATTCCATCCAGCCTTCCAAATTGCTGCTCTATTGCCTCTACCATAACGGCAAAATCTTTGTCCTGCGCGCCTTGAAAGTTAAACGGATAAATAAGTGCGGACGCTTTTCCAATCGCTTCAATTTCATCATAAACACGCTCCAATTTCTCTACTTTACATCCATGTAAAATTACCGTTGCGCCATGTTTTGCATAGTTTAATGCCGCAATACGGCCTAGACCCTGCCCAGCACCTGTTACAAGAATAACGCGATCGTTAAGGAGGTCGTCAGATGCTTGATAATTTTCTATTTTTTTCATTATTGGAATTTATCACAACTAGTATTTTTTAAAGAATAATGTACTCTATACAAAGATCCCTTTATTCTCCATTTGTTTCTAAAACAATGAAACAAAAAAACAGACCTCAGTGTAAACTGAGGTCTGTTTCTTTTATCGATTATGCAAAAAATCGGTAGAACTTTTACATATCCATACCGCCCATGCCACCCATGCCACCCATACCTCCCATACCACCAGCTGCGGCAGTATCTTCCTTAGGCAATTCAGCAACCATTGCATCGGTAGTCAACATCAGACTGGCTACAGAAGCAGCATTTTGTAAAGCAGAACGTGTAACTTTTGTCGGATCCAGAACCCCCATTGCCACTAAATCACCATACTCACTTGTTGCGGCATTGTAGCCAAAATTACCTTGCCCTTCTGCAACTTTGTTTACAACCACTGATGGTTCATCACCACAGTTTGTGACAATTTGACGTAAAGGCTCTTCCAGCGCGCGCAAAACAATCTTGATACCTGCATCTTGGTCATGATTGTCACCTTTCGTCTTTTTAACCACAGATATAGTCCGCAAAAGTGCAACGCCGCCCCCGGGAATCACGCCCTCTTCCACTGCTGCACGTGTGGCATGCAGTGCATCTTCAACACGGGCTTTTTTCTCTTTCATTTCAACCTCGGTTGCCGCACCTACTTTAATCAGTGCTACACCACCGGCAAGCTTAGCCACACGTTCCTGCAACTTTTCCTTATCATAATCACTTGTTGCTTCTTCTATCTGAGCGCGAATCTGCTTGACACGTCCTTCAATGTTGCTTGCATCACCAGCCCCATCAATAATTGTGGTATTTTCTTTACCCACCTCGATTCGTTTAGCTTGCCCGAGATCATTAAGTGTAACCTTCTCCAAAGTTAACCCAACTTCTTCTGCAATCACAGTGCCACCAGTCAAAATTGCAATATCCTCTAACATAGCTTTACGACGATCACCAAAACCTGGTGCTTTAACAGCGCATGTTTTAAGAATACCGCGAATGTTGTTGACAACCAGCGTTGCCAGTGCTTCACCATCCACGTCTTCGGCAATAATCAAAAGTGGTTTGCCTGCTTTAGCAACTTGTTCAAGCACCGGCAACAAGTCACGTATATTAGAAATTTTCTTGTCATGCAATAAAACGTATGGATTATCCAATAAAGCAATTTGCTTATCCGAACTCGTAACAAAATAAGGTGATAGATATCCATGGTCGAATTGCATACCCTCAACAACTTCCAGCTCATTTTGCAATCCTGAGCCGTCTTCAACGGTAATCACACCTTCTTTACCTACCTTATCCATTGCATCCGCAATAATCTTGCCGATTTCAGTATCGGAATTTGCAGAAATACTACCGACTTGCGCAATTTCCTTGGCAGTTGCACAAGGTTTTGAAAGTTTTTTCAGTTCACTGACAGCAGCACTTACCGCCTTATCGATACCACGTTTGAGATCCATAGGATTCATACCGGCAGCAACATATTTCATCCCTTCTTTAACAATGGCCTGCGCCAATACGGTTGCTGTGGTAGTGCCATCACCTGCTACATCAGATGTTTTGCTGGCCACTTCCTTCAGCATTTGCGCCCCCATATTTTCAAACTTATCTTTTAATTCAATTTCTTTAGCAACTGAAACACCATCCTTGGTGATAGTCGGTGCTCCATAAGAACGATCCAATACCACATTGCGTCCTTTCGGCCCTAAAGTAACCTTCACCGCATCGGCTAAAATATTTACACCGGCAACCATTCTGTGGCGGGCTGAATCTCCGAACTTCACTTCTTTTGCTGACATATCTTATTCTCCTAATCTCTCAAATATTATTTTTAGCATGCAATTGGATTAAAATTTTCAACCTTCAATCACGCCCATAATATCTTCTTCGCGCATAACTAAAAGCTCTTCTCCATGAACCTTGACAGATTGCCCAGCATATTTGCCGAATAAAACCTTATCACCAACTTTAACTTCCAAAGGACGGACTTTTCCATCGTCTCCCGCTTTACCTTTTCCTATAGCCAAAACTTCACCTTGATCAGGTTTTTCTGCTGCGCTATCTGGAATAACTATGCCCGACGCTGTCTTACGTTCTTCTTCCAATCGTTTGACAATCACACGATCATGCAAGGGGCGAATTTTCATGCTGCCATCTCCTATTAAAATTAATTAATATTGATTAATGCAATAGACTGCATTTTGTTTTAAAGAAATTTAAAAATAGTCATATCTAATATTTAATAATCATTATTAGCACTCATTAACTACGAGTGCTAATAATAGGATTTAAACTAAAATTTTTCAAGAGCAGCAAATGCAATATTGCTCTAAGTATCTGTATAATAGACAATAAATATAATGACCACTTATACTTATACCGATTTAAATAACGCATGAAAGATGGATAAACATGTATAGAGCGACCTTAGCGCAAATTAAACTTCGACTATCCACACTTCATGTTCATACTCATACCTATTACTTTCTACTCTCAATTATGTATTTTGGTTTTGCTAAATCTGGAACATTACTGAAGAGCAACCCATATAATAAAAAAACCCGCTGAAGCGGGTTTAGTTATCAAATGTTGCTAGCAATTCATATAAAGGGATTCTCTTCTAACTTAACAGAGCAATCCCTTTCATCAGCCGCATACCTATCAAAGCAGAAATGCGGTTTTATTTCGGCGCTGCTCCAAGACGGGCATTAGGGTTGGCTCCCGATGGATTTCCTGGATTTACGCCAGAAGGAAGCAAAAATTCTTCTTCTGCAGTTTTCACTTTCGCAGCTTTATCTTTATCAATTACAAGATCAGATTTCAAAGTCGGGCCAATACTCTCTCTTTCAACAAATTTGTGATTTGGATGGAAAGATTGATCAAAAGCAACTGCACTGCCTGCAACAAAAGTTGTGTAGATAACAAACATTATCGCTATTTTTTTTCTCAAAATCATAATGGTCTCCTTTTACTATCAATTAAATACAGCGAGATATTACATTTTCATATGATATAACACATTAGAAATGATTTGCTATAAGAATCGGATGCCATAAAGCAAATAAACTGATCAGAACCGATCACTTAAATTCTTGCAATGAGCAAAGGAAATAACAAACTCAAACAATCCATGAAGCATCGAATTTTTAATACAACAATAAATTAATGGCTTACAATCAAATAAGCCGCATACTGTTTTAAACACAAGTAAGTGTGCAAAATTCGCACTTGCCCGTGCTGAATGTTAAACCGATTTACTGGCATCTTTCATAATCAATGCCAGTTTAATCCGGTCTGAAATATGCAATTTACGAAAAATTTCTGTCAAGTGGGCTTTGACTGTCCGCTCAGTAATGGTTAGCTGCTGCGCGATCCGCTTATTGCTCTCACCACGCCCCACCAACATGGCGATTTCATATTCACGACGCGTGAGATTATCCAGTAAATTATTAATGGTGCGTTCCATCTGATTCTTTTCAGAGGTAACTTTCACCAACTCGTTCAATATCTTGTTAGTTAGCGTACGGCGAATCCAAAGTTCATCATGGAGAATCGCATTGACCACTCTTTTTATTTGCCCGGACTGAATATTATTTAAGCAGCATCCCTTTATACCCAGCTTGAATAGCTTCCACTCAATTTCATCGGATAATTCCGGAGCAAATATCACAACTTTGGTATCTTTTCTTAAAGTTAGCAAATCAAGAATCGACTGCTGGTTTCTTAAGCCCGCCAGTTCATAATCAAGAAACACTATCTGCGGATTTACCTTGTTAATTTTTCCAGCCAAGGATGCATAACTATGTACAACATACCAAGAAGAAATACCAAACAACCCATGCTGCCAGCGTAAAATTAATTCTTCATTAGCGCTAGCCAAGAGAATCAAAATCAACCTCTAAAGAATTATATCGTGCTTCAGAAACGATTTGACGCATCATTCTTGCAATCATCTTGCGCGACAACCATGCTTCACCTCGATGAATCGCCCCGACAATTTTTGAGAAATTCAATAAATCCTGATCAGTTGTGATAAAACCACGCGCACCGCACGCAAGTGTTTTTAAAAGATAATCCTCTTCTATCGATTCATTGATAATTAAAATGGCTTGCGTATCGGGGCAATGCTGCTGCAGTGCAAGCAACAAATCACAGTATTCCGCCATTGATTTGTTAGCATTGATCAATAAAATTCTCGGATTTAGACGCTTAATTCTCGCCACAGCGTTATCGACCGATGCAATACCGTCACGCGCCAGTTCCCTTCGTTCGCTCGCAAACGCTTTTTCTGGAAGGGTATCCGTCAATAATTCCACCTGAGCCCCACTTTGCCGCAACAACTCTTCGACGGGCACATGATAATCCTGATCAATTTCAACAACTGCCACTGTGACCGATTGCATACTCTCTCCTTTTAAAGCAGCTCTGATATTTTTACAACGCAACGCGCAATAACAAAAAAGTTTAATTCACCATCGAGGTCGAATCTCAAAATAATGCCGCCACGTAGCAATCAAGCATACTCAAACCAC
Organism: Nitrosomonas sp.; assembly: GCA_008015565.1. Taxonomy (GTDB): domain Bacteria; phylum Pseudomonadota; class Gammaproteobacteria; order Burkholderiales; family Nitrosomonadaceae; genus Nitrosomonas. The sequence goes on from SSFV01000115.1 coordinate 23,473, forward strand.
ATTCTGACAAACCATTTATAAACGATTATAATTGGCTCGCCACCAAGAATGATCTTAAAAAAAACGCTCAACTTCTGTTAATTCCCGGGTACGTCGCATTGGCGGCAAACTTTGCCAGATTTGCTTGCCATATGCCTTGGTCGTTAAACGCGGGTCGCAAATCATCAATACTCCCCGGTCCGTTTCATCGCGAATCAACCTGCCCGCTCCTTGCTTTAAATTGATAACAGTACGCGGCAGCTGATATTCCATAAAAGCGTTTCGTCCTTCGCTATTTATTTTCTCAATACGCGCTGAAAGTACTGGATCGTCGGGCGGTGCAAATGGTAACTTATCAATAATTACCAGTGACAACGCCTCACCCCGCACATCCACACCCTCCCAGAATGATTGGCTGGCGATAAGCACGCCGTTATCCATTTGACGAAAACGCTCTAGCATATAGGTGCGCGAACCCTGGCCTTGCAGGAGCAATGGAAAATCAAATGCATCAGCCGCAAGTAATAATTCATAAACACGATGCATTGCTTTTAAGCTGGTGCATAGAAAAAACGCCCGCCCACGGCTGGCACGCAGTACCGGCAATGCAGCTTGCACCACATAATCGGTATAGCGTTTATGATGGGGTTCCGGCAATCCGGTCGGCACATATAGCAATGCTTGTTCAGGATAGTTATAAGGACTATCCCAACACGCCGTCTGTACATCGGCTAAACCCATTTCCGCATTGTAGTGTGTAAAATCTTTTTTTATCGATAAGGTGGCAGAAGTAAAGATCCACGCCCGTGACGATGCCATAATCTGCTTCTGAAATATCTCAGCAATCGATAAAGGAGTTGCATTCAGTTGCAACGCTTGATGATAAACTTCAATCCAACGAACGTGGTCATGCATTTCAGTTTCAGCATGCCATTGTTGCAGTTGCCGTAAATGTTGGGCCGCCCGTTGTCTACAGTTCTCCAGCCCCTCAGAGCGCTCAGCCTGATTTTCCAATAACTTATTCAAATCACTCAGCTTCTCCAGCAGAACCTTCAATGCTTTATGAAATCCCGCATTATGCTTGACCGCAGACAACGCTATCCGTGTGTTGTCTTCGATAATTGTTAAGCGCAAATCCCGTGCAGCTTTTTCCATGATGGCGATCGCATTGGGCAAATCCGTAAAATCCTTTGCTACTTGAATAGCTTCTACCTTGGTGTCGCGCGCCAAATCAAGCAACTGATTAGTGCTCAGCGATTCGCCGAAAAACAAGCTGGCCGTTTCAGGCAATTGATGCGCTTCATCGAAAATGACCGTGTTGCAAGCGGGTAAAAGCTCCGATAACCCTTCATCCCGCAGCATAACATCCGCAAAAAACAAGTGATGATTAACCACAACGATATCCGCCATCATGGCTTGTTTACGCGCTTCAATTACAAAACATTTTTTATAACTGGGGCATTCGGAACCCAAGCAGTTATCACGCGTAGAAGTTACGTGTTGCCAGATTGCCGCATTTTCAGGTACTTCACTGAGTCCGCTTTTGTCACCTTCTTTACTATTGCGAGCATACCGCTCTATCAGCGGTAAGTACTGGATTTCCTCCCGGTTAATAAAACTAAGATGGGTATCCTGTAAGCTTTTTTCCAAGTGATAATGGCAAATATAATTCGCGCGTCCTTTTAAAAGAGCGATCGTCACCGGTACCTTAAGTGCCGCCCTGACACTGGGCAGATCTCTCCTAAAGAGTTGATCCTGCAATGTTTTAGTTCCCGTTGAAATAATAACTTTGCCGCCTTCCAGCAAAGCAGGAACCAAATAAGCCAATGTTTTTCCTGTTCCAGTGCCTGCCTCAGCAACTAGAATCTGCCGCTTGGCAATGGCATCAGCGATTGCCTGAGCCATTGCCAACTGTTGCGGGCGCATCCGGAACCCTGCAATTTGATTGGAAAGTAAACCGTCACAAGAAAAAATGGACTCTAGATTGAACATAACAAAATAAGGCTCTCAATCAAAATACCTGCTTATTGAACTGACGCCGTGATTTAATGTGTGAATTTTCAAATGAAATCGATCAAAAAAGACTAAATAATTTTATGCGACACGCTAAGGTAATAATCCATATCCGCCCGATTATACCGCTAACCATCGATACCCATTTGTTTATAGACCCCGAAGCGCTTGCTATACGCAAATAATTTGAATGAAGAAATAGTACAATACGCCCTTGAATTAAATAATTAATTCTAACCGGTTATTGGGATCAAACTATTGATATAATTACCACGGTAGAAAAATGGAGTATTCAGTTCAACTAAAGCACACACATGCCCTATAAATTGATATTCAACTAATCTTGCATAATTTCTTCCATTAAACAATTTAAAATAATTTGCTGGTATAACAAAAGGTGCATCTTGCTTAGGTTTTCTGGACTCCAAAAAAGTTTTTATAACGTGAACATTTCCTTGGTTCCAAGCAACGCTTTAATGTTCTTACTGCTGGTCATGCCGATGGCCGCACTCAGTAACGAGTTAGCCAACCCGGCAGATAAAGAGCAAAAAGCGATTATCAAGCCGTCTAGAAAACCTGTATTTATTGAAGCTGATCGAATTACAGGTTATTACAAGCAGGAAATGGAAGCTACCGGAAATGTCGAACTGCGTTACGGCGACAATGTCCTGACCGCTGACCGTATGAAATACTATCAAGTGACGGAGGATACTGAAGTAGAGGGAAACGCTTGTTTAGAAAGACCGAACGATACGTTAAGGGGAAAATACCTGGAGCTTAATTTACAGACTGAAGAAGGCTACATGTCTGAACCGCGCTACTACATCAAAAACGGGAAAGGACGAGGCGCAGGGAGCCTGTTATTCTTTGAAGGCAAAAATAATTATCGCTTAAAAGATGCAAATTACACGACTTGCACCGAAGGCAACCATGATTGGTATATCCGCGCAAAAGAACTCGAAATTGACAATAAAAAAGAAATCGGTACAGCGCGTCATGTCAGCGTGGTATTTAAAGACGTGCCCTTACTGTATTCGCCCTGGATTGATTTTTCCTATAGCGGCAAACGTAAAACAGGTTTATTGGCACCTGTCGCCGGATATAACGTAAGAACTGGTTTTGATGTCGCACTTCCGGTTTATCTGAATATTGCACCGAACATCGATGCTACCGTCGCACCCCGAATTATGACGCAAAGGGGTTTCTTGTTGAGTAACGAAGTGCGCTACATTGGTAAAAATAATATGAATGGCCACTTGCTTTTCGATATTCTGCCGATGGATATCGACACCAATAAAACACGTTGGGGCATTTTATACACACATTCGCAGAGTCTCTGGAAAGGTTGGCAAGGCTTTATGAATTACAACCAGGTTTCCGATGATCGCTATTTCCGGGAACTGACCCCGAATCTTGCCCAAACGAGCTTGACCAACCTGTCGCAACAAGGCGGGGTTACCTATAACGGCAGGTTAGGCACAGATGGCACCATCAGCTTTACCGGCTTTGCACAACGTTTCCAAACACTCCAAGATCCTTTTCCGGGCGCAGGAATTGTTTCTCCTTATGAGCGATTACCGCACTTTTCGTTTAATGCCATCAAATACAATGTCGGCAAATTGGATTTTGAAGTCTATGGCAGCTGGACAAATTTCTATCATCCCACATTGGTTGATGGAAATCGCACTGTATTTTTTCCAAACGTTAGTGCCCCGTTTCGTAACGAGTATGGCTACATCACACCCAAAGTTGGCCTACACTACACCCACTATAACCTGGCCGCACCGGTTGACGGCAAAGGCGAAAATGTAGATCGCGCACTACCTATTGTTAGCCTGGATAGCGGTATCGCTTTTGACCGCCAAATTGAAATAAGTGATCGGAAATTTATTCAAACTCTGGAACCGCGTGTATTCTATACCTATGTACCCTATCGTAATCAAAGCTTTTTGCCTAATTTCGATTCCGCAGTCAATGATTTTAGCTTTGCACAAATGTTCACTGAAAATCGCTTTAGCGGCGGTGATCGCATTAATGATGCCAACCGCGCTATGATTGGATTAACTTCACGATTTATCGAACAAGATACAGGTATCGAGCACTTACGGCTTGCGATAGGCCAGCAGTTCAATTTTACTGATCCACGTGTATTGATTCTTGGCACACCGCAAGTAACCAGCGGAAGATCTGATTTCATTGCCGCTATTTCCGGACGTTTAACGCCTCATCTCAGCACCGACTTCAATATTCAAATGGATGAATCCAAGCTTTGGATTGAAAAAATCCGTACTGGAATTAGCTATCAACCGGAGCCTGGCAAAGTATTAAATTTCGGTTACCGGTTTACGCGAAGCATCTTTAACCCCCTTAATCAAGGCAATCAAGTAACGCCTCTGGAGCAAGTCGATTCTTCCGTCCAATGGCCGATTACCGGTAACTGGCACGGTGTTGCGCGGGTAAATTATTCGCTGCAAGACGACAAGATTCTCGCAGGCCTGGCTGGATTAGAATACAACACATGCTGTTGGGCTTTTCGAGTTGTCATGCAACGGCTGACCACTGCTACGCAAACCTCTACGACAGCATTTTTTGTACAATTAGAGTTAAAAGGATTAATGGGAATTGGCAACAATCCTTTGCAAGTACTACAGAGCAGCATTCCAGGCTATACCAGCGTTCACTAATTTTTAGTCATTAATTTTGCGGTTACCGTCACGCATGCATATTCAAAGTTATCTCTACATCTTGTTGCTACTCATGGCGGCAATGCCAGTTTTCTGTGCAACCGAAGATAGAGAAGATATTGAAGAAATTAAATATACGTTGGAACCTCAACCGATAGACCATATCGTGGCGGTTGTCAACGAAGATGTTATCACCCGCCAGGAACTTGATGATGCAGTTAGAACGGCCATCGGCCGCCTTCAATCGCAAGGCATTCAACTCCCCGATCATCATATCCTGCAAGATCAAGTACTTGAATCTATAGTAACCAAACGGATCCAACTGCAACACGCCACCGAAGTCGGTCTGTCCGTCAGTGAAAGCGAAATCGACGAAACGATTCAGCGGATTGCCGAAGATAACAGGTTATCTTTGCCTGAATTTCACACAGCACTTGAGAATGATGGCATCAGTTACAACAAATTCCGCAATGAAATTCGCGAAGAAATGATTATGGCGCGGCTCAAAGAAAGGGAAATAAAAAATCAGGTAAATGTCACTGAAGGGGAAGTTGATAACTATCTCAAAACGCAAGATACTTCCGCTATCGGAAACGATGAATATTTGCTGTCGCATATTCTCATTTTAGTCACTGAAAACATGAATTCGAACCAAATTCAGCAAAGAAATGAGCGGGCTGAAATGGCTTTGGCAAAACTTAAAGAAGGTGCCGATTTCGCTCAGGTAGCAGCCGAATTTTCAGATGCTGCCGATGCATCCAAAGGAGGAATTTTAGATTGGCGCCCCATTAACCAATTGGGTCCCAAATTTGCCGAATTACTTGCTCCGCTTCAGCTTGGAGAATTAACGCCCATTGTACAAAGCCCATCTGGATTTCATATTTTCAAGCTATTAGATAGGCGTTCTCAAGAAGTGCCCACAGTTATTATCGACCAAACTCATGCACGGCATATTCTTATTAAAATCAATGAATTGACCTCCGAAAACGACGCCAGGCTAAAAATAACCCAAATCAAAAATCGTCTTGATCGGGGGGAAGACTTTGCTGAGCTGGCCAAACTTTACTCTGAAGATAGCAGCGCCTCATCTGGCGGCGATCTAGGTTGGCTATCACCAGGCGATACCGTACCTGCTTTTGAACAAACCATGAACACATTATTGCCAGGCCAAACGAGCGAACCCGTGCAATCTCAATTCGGTTGGCACTTGATTCAAGTAGTGGAACGCCGCACTCAAGACGTCAGTCTTGACCGGCGCAGGCAATTAGCAAGGCAGGCCATCCGAACACGTAAGGCGGATGTCGTTGTACAGGAATGGCTGAGGGAATTGCGTGACCAAGCGTATGTTGAGCTGCGTCTTGACGATGAACGATAATTTCAATCCCACACTGGTTCTGACTACAGGCGAACCTGCCGGAATTGGTCCTGATATCTGCCTAAAAATTGCTCAACAGCCGCTTTCATGTAATTTAGTAGTACTTGGAGACTGCGAATTACTATTAGCACGTGCGCATCAACTCAACATCCCGCTCAATCTGACTGAAGTTTCAACAACCGCACCTATAGAGCCGCATCAAAAAGGTAATCTGCAAGTGCTGCACATTTCTCTGGCTGAACCAGTCATTACTGGTAAATTAAATCCAGCCAATGCCAATTATGTTCTTAAGATGCTCGACCTAGCCGTTGAAGGTTGTCAGGCGGGCCGATTCGACGGCATGGTTACCGCACCTGTGCATAAAGGCGTGATTAATGAAGCCGGTATTACTTTCAGCGGACATACAGAATATTTGGCAGAATTGACGCACAGTGCAGTTGTAATGATGCTGGTGGGCGGAAATATGCGTGTAGCCCTGGCAACCACACATTTACCGCTCAAAGCTGTTCCATCTGCAATTACCGCAGAAAATTTAGAAAATAAACTACGCATTATCCAGCAGGACTTGGTAACACGCTTTATGTTGAACGAACCCCAGATCGCCGTAGCGGGACTCAATCCGCATGCGGGCGAGTCTGGTTATCTTGGGCGTGAAGAAATTGACATTATTATTCCTGTACTCAACAAATTAAGAAGCGAAGGCATGCATTTGATAGGTCCTTTGCCAGCGGATACGATGTTCAACCCTTCGCAACTCAAGCAGTATGATTGCATTTTTGCCATGTATCATGACCAAGGATTACCGGCACTGAAATATGCTAGCTTCGGCGGTGGCGTTAACGTCACATTAGGATTACCCATCATTCGCACTTCAGTCGATCATGGCACGGCTTTGGAGTTGGCCGGCACGGGACGCGCACAAGCTGGCAGTTTAATAAGTGCTATTGAAATGGGCATACATTTAGCAAAAAATCAAATGTTGTTTCTAGGCAATGCGTCATAACCCTCGCAAGCGTTTCAGTCAAAATTTTCTTATTGATCAGCAAATCATTGCCTGCATCATCGCGGCAATAGGTCCGCAAAAAAACGATCGAATCATTGAAATTGGGCCTGGACTGGGCGCATTGACTAACCCTTTGTTACAAATAGTGGATCATCTGGATGTTATTGAAATTGATCGCGATATTGTTGAAAAATTACACAAGCAAACTCCTCAAGAAAAACTGACCATTCATGCAGCCGATGCATTGAAATTTGATTTTTCTAACTTTGGCAGCAGATTGCGTATAGTCGGCAATCTACCTTACAACATTTCAACACCTTTGCTATTTTATTTAAGTCAATTCAACGCACAAATTTTTGATATGCACTTTATGCTGCAAAAGGAAGTCGTTGAACGTATGGCAGGAATACCGGGAACGTCGGAATATGGGCGTCTATCGGTCATGTTGCAGTATCGTTTCGATATCGAGCAAATTTTCAATGTTCCTGCAGAATCGTTCCATCCTGCACCCAAAGTCGAATCGGCTATTGTACGAATGATTCCGCGCCATGCATCATTTCTTACCGCACAAGATGAAATTTTATTGTCTCAAGTAGTCACCGCAGCATTTTCGCAACGGCGCAAAATACTTCGCAACACATTGCACCATTTTTTGTCGGCCGATGATTTTAGTTTTCTTGGCATTGATTCTGGCTTACGTGCTGAAAATTTATCTGTAGAAAATTTTACCGCCATTACAAATTTTCTCCACAATAAAGTCAAAAATACATAATCCAAGTACGCATACAGCTACATTACGTTTCTATTTACTTCATAGCGATCTTAAGCAAAGAATGGTGTAAAATACGCGGATTTTTTAAACCTGATTCTTTGCAGTGGGTAAATAACTCGTGGCTTTTTACGTACAAAAATATGGCGGCACATCGGTTGGAAGTACCGAACGAATAAAAAATGTAGCGAAAAGAGTAGCCAAGTTTCATGCGCAAGGTCATAAACTCGTGGTTGTGGTATCAGCTATGAGTGGTGAAACAAACCGGCTTATCGCCCTTGCACGTGAGATTCAGGATAATCCGGATGCTCGCGAATTAGATGTCATGGTTTCAACCGGAGAACAAGTATCCATTGCATTATTGGCAATGGCACTCATGGCTCTTAACGTAAAAGCAAAAAGTTATACCGGATCACAAGTCAGAATCCTGACTGACAGCACCCATACAAAAGCCAGGATATTGAGTATTGATGAAGCGAAAATTCGGGCAGATTTGGACGCTGGTTTTGTAGTCGTTGTGGCCGGATTTCAAGGTGTCGATGAAAAAGGCAGTATCACTACACTTGGACGCGGAGGATCGGATACTACCGGCGTTGCTTTGGCAGCGGCTCTGAAAGCTGACGAATGTCAAATTTATACTGATGTGGATGGAATCTATACTACAGATCCACGGGTGGTTGCCGAAGCAAGAAGGTTAAATACCATCACCTTTGAAGAAATGCTCGAAATGGCAAGCCTTGGTTCAAAAGTATTACAACTTAGATCTGTTGAATTCGCAGGAAAATACAAGGTCAAGCTGAGAGTTTTATCTAGTTTTGAAGAAGAAGGGCAAGGTACCCTGATTACTTTCGAGGAAGATGAGAATATGGAGCAAGCCGTCATTTCTGGAATCGCTTTTAATCGCGATGAAGCAAAAATTACCGTTTTAGGCGTGCCTGATCATCCGGGTATTGCATATCAGATTCTGGGGCCAGTTGCTGATGCAAACATCGACGTTGATATGATCATCCAGAATGTAGGGCACGACGGCTTGACAGATTTTTCATTTACCGTTCATCGCAATGAATTTAAAAACACGATAAATATCCTGAAAGAAAAAATTCAACCGCATATTGGTGCACGCGATGTACTCGGAGGTGATAGAATCGCGAAAGTTTCAGTTGTTGGCGTCGGTATGCGCTCGCATGCCGGTATAGCGAGCAAGATGTTTCGAGTATTGGCGGAAGAAGGCATTAATATTCAAATGATCGCCACTTCCGAAATAAAAATATCCGTGGTTGTCGATGAGAAGTATATGGAGTTAGCAGTTAGAGTACTCCATAAAGCGTTTGATCTTGAACAAGCGTTATAATGAAATTAAATCGCAGCCTGGAATGATTTAATTTCACACAATTTGGAGAGATGGCCGAGTGGTCGAAGGCGCTCCCCTGCTAAGGGAGTATAGGCTCAAAAAGCTTATCGAGGGTTCGAATCCCTCTCTCTCCGCCAATATAAAAATAAAATTAATGAATTAGACTTTATTTTTAAACTCACTTACCAAACCACCCTTCATAAATTTAATCTTGAAAATTGCTGCAGACATGTCCTCCGCAATACCTTTTCACTACCTTCAATAGTTATTGTAACTGGAACTATAATGGCTGGAATCGGTGGATTGTAAGCATCTGACCTTGGTCTGTAAACACGTATTTCTAAACTGAGGTTACATTACAAGTTAAGAAGAGGGAGCAATGACAGCGGAAAAGTTAAGAGAGCATCATATACACTGAAAAACAAATTAGAAGCAGTTCGATTGTTTCAGAACGGTCAATCTTGCGCGGCGACAGCCAAAGTGCTGAGGATTTCCAGCCAGACATTAGAGAATTGGGTTCGGCAGGCAGTGAAAAGACAATTGACGGGTGCAGCAGCCAAACCGGTGAACGCAGAACAAATGTAGTTGACGCGTCTGAAGGCAGAGATTGTAAGGGTGTGAAGATGGAGCGCGACATTTTAAATAAAGCGACGGCGTACTTTGCGCTGGAATCAGTGTCAAGTACGCCTTGATTGAACGGCACAAAAGCTTTTAGCCGGTTACCCTATTTACATCGGTTGAAAATTGACCATGTAATTCACTTATTCTGCCTAAATTTTAGGCAGGAGAATTTAAGAGGTGATTATTATGGTTATGTATGGAAAAATACGGCAGATGTTTTATCGTGAACATCTGTCGATTAATGAGATTCAACGATGCACGAGTCTGTCGCGAAACACGATAAAAAAGTGGCTGAGAGCGCCCGGTGGCAGCGCTGTTAAATATCAAAGAGCGAAGAAGCCTGGCAAGCTGATACTGTTTGAATCCAGGATGCTGTTGGCGCAGGAAGCGGATATACGTCGTCCAAAGAAGGATCGGCGTACGGCATTGATGTTGTTCAAAGAGATATTGAACGAAGGTTATACAGGCGGTTATACGATTGTTTGCGATTTTATGCGCAACTGGCGCTCACAAGGCGGTCAAAGTAAAACTGCCTATGTACCACTGAAGTTTGCGCTGGGTGAAGCGTTTCAGTTTGACTGGAGCGAAGAGTGGCTGGCGGTATACATCGTAAAGTTTTGACAGCACACACCAATCTATACGCCAGCCGTGCTTTCATGCAGTCGGGCTATCCGTCACAAAGACACGAGATGCTATTTGATGCGCATACTCGTGCATTTACAGCCTTTGGCGGTGTACCGAAACGCGGCATTTACAACAACATGAAGACAGCCGTGGACAAAGTGTTCAAAGGCAACGGACGTGTGGCGATAACGCGCTGTTCTAGTCAAATGGATACGGACACATTGACGAGAGACAATGTTATTGTCAGTGATCGAGGTGTTTATGAAAGAAAAGAAAGTTTGCAAACGATATCGCAGTCGTTTAAAGAAGAAGCAGTTGCATTAATTACGGAACAAGGGTACAGCGTACAGCAGGCGGCGGATTCATTGGGTATTCGCAGCAATATGCTTTATCGATGGAAGCAGCGCCAGGAACAGCAGTCATCCAATGAACGCTTGTCTGAAGATGAGCGTGCCGAATTGAAC
>SSFV01000056.1 GCA_008015565.1 Nitrosomonas sp.
GTGTTCGCCAAGCAAGCCAGCCAAATTAAACCGACAGCTGAGGAACCGAGACCGCATATTCAATTATCCGATGGAATAGTTTATAAACTATTCCATCGGATAATTGAATATGCGGTCTCGGTTCCTCAGCTGTCGGTTTAATTTGGCTGGCTTGCTTGGCGAACACGATTTCGCTGCCATCCGGTTTCCGGGTAAAGTTAAAGATATCCAGCATCAGCTTGTCAATGTCGTTTTTATCGCGAACATAGACTACCCTGCCGGTTTTTTCACTGCCATAAAAACGCCCCACCTGAAAGCGATTAGTATTGAGCTCCGCTTCCGCTTGAGCATCCAGGATATAGCTTTCTCCGTAAGCCCAAGGACGGACATACGACGATAGCATGCCGCTGATGATTCCAACCGGTATTGCTACCGTCAATACGGCCAATACAATGCGCGTATTGCTGATACCCATGGAACGGATGACATTCAGTTCCTGATCCTTGTTGAGCCTGCCCAAACCAATGATAACCGAGATATACAATGCAATCGGGATGAGCACTTCCAGTGCAATTAATGTTTTGAGCAGCACAAGTTGGAGCAAAGCGACAATACCCAGTGTTTCCGTGACGGCGCCTGCCAAAAGGCGGGCACTGCTGAAGCTGGCGAATAGGCCTACCAGAATCAAGATAACTACCGTGAAGGGTAGTAATATTTCGCGTGCAATATACCGCTCTACTAATTTCATCGCGTTAATTAATCAGCGCGGGGCTGATGATCTTGTAATAACAATGAATAAGGCAGTAAGAAAAAATCATTTGACGGCAGGTAGCGTACTGTAAAAAAACGAATTAATTTTGATTGAGTATGGATTCCGCGAGCATCAAATCTTCAACCTTATCCACATCGACTCCGGCCCTGGGATCATCAAGTATAACAGCTTGTATCGCGACCCCGGATTTCCCGGACACGGCTAGCAGTGCTTGCTGCAATGTTAGAAATCCAAACAAGTAAGACAATACCATTTTAAACCCAAGAACTTGATTGATTAAGCGCCAGGGGTATTTGCGCAAGTCTTCGGCTTGCCGCCAGAATTTGACCAAAGTCCTCCCCTGAGGTTTGAAGACGAATAAATTACAACCGCAAAAGTCACCGTCGCGCAGGCGAATGACCGTGCGCTTGGAATCCGGAAACGCCGCTGCGACAGTTTGCTGTCTGATCGCGCCGACAGCGGCATCGCAAGGTGTGGCCAGCGAAGCGCGCAAGAAATTTTGCACTATGCTGGGAGTGAGTAGCGCATGATCGGCAGTGGTTAATAACACAGGCGTGTCATTGGGTATTTGATTGAGACCGCTTTCGGCGCTGCGGCTGGGAGAATTCAAATTCGGTATCCAGGTTACCTGTCCCGATGCAATCCGCCGCTTCAATTCCGGACACTCTGCATGCAGTGATTCGGGAGGGCCACATAAAACGATGGAGGAAACCGAATCACACGCAGACAATGTATCCAAAACGCGGATAACCATTGGGATGCCGCCAACGGGAGCAAAGGCCTTACACGCTGCACCGGTATGAAGCGTAATGGGATCCTTGCCGGTACGATCAGCCGCAAGAACCAACGCGGCAAATCGTTGCGGCATTTGATGAAAGTCACTGCTCAAGCGTTTTTCCATAAATACGGTAGCGTTTGTATAGTTTGCTGCCGATTTTGTCGAGAATACTGCGCATGGCCATATTATCTTCCAGTATCCATGACATCTCGACTTCCCGGATTCCGCGTTTGAGCCCCACTTGTCTCGGTGCATCGATTACCAGGCATGCAAGAGCCAAGCCAATGGGTGTGTTGTGAAACTGTTTGCGTACGCCCATCAATGGTATGCGGCCCGTACGTACTCTGTTATTTCTAATGCTTTGAATCAGCTTAAACCAGCCAAATGGAAGCAAGCTGCCGTTCAACTCAATCAATACTTCGTTGAGATTGGGAAGCCCTACCATAAATGCCGCCGGCTTGCCGTCAACCTCGGCAATCTGAATATATTCATCGGGCAATAACAGCCGCAAACTCGTACCCAATTCAGCGAATTCTTCTTGCGTGAATGGAATAAATCCCCAATTTCCAGACCAAGCGTCATTAAAGATATCACGCAGAATTTCCATTTCCTGCGCAAATTGACGCCGTTGCAAGGTACGCATTTTGATTTTAGTAGAGAATCGTTTGATCAGCATTTGCATAACTTGCGGTATTTCAAAATCAACATTGACTTTGTACGCCAGTAAATCTTTTATAGGTAAATATCCCTGTTGTTCGAGCAAATGGCCATACCAGGGCGGAGAGTGGGGCATCATGACGACTGGGGGCGTGTCAAAGCCATCGACCAGAATACCGCATTCTTGATTGATCGAGAGATTAAACGGGCCGCTGATGCGGCGGACTTGCCGGGATGCGAGCCAGGCTTCCGCCCGCAGCATCAAAGCAGCGCAGATTTCAGCATCGTCGATGCATTCCAGCAAGCCGAAATGACCGCTATCTTTACCATAGCGTTCCTGATGCAACGAATCGATCTGCGCGCTGATCCGGCCCACCGGCCGGCCATTTTGATAGGCCACCCAGGCTTGCCATTCGCCGTGTTTAAAGTAAGGATTGAAGCGGGAAAAGTGAAAGCGTCGCTCCAGCCGTAAAGGCGGCACCCACATGGGGTCGTTAGCATAGACTTGCCATGGAACTTCAATGAAATTACTCATGTCACGATAAGACATAACCGGACGTACCGTTACTCGAGAGGTGACCGGCTTATCGTGTTTAGTCATGACAAATAAATCGTGTTGTGTTAACGACGTACCGTTAAAAATTGATCCGGAACTTGATTGTATACAGGATTCTCAGGCTATGCTTATTCTATTTCAGTATGTTTTAGTAACTTGGTTACGAGCTGGTGGAAAATATCCTTGGGATCCGGTTCGCGTTGACTGGTTGGACGGGATTCCGTGGTATTTTGCTCGGCAGCAGCAATTTTTTCGTCGGTGATATTGCGGCAAAAATCGCGAAAATTACTCCAATCCGTGTTGTATTCACGTAAATTTTTTTGCGGAATAAAAACCCGAAGCACCTCAAAATTTTGATGCATTTCCGGTAACCTGGCAGTCAGATAATGGTTGATGTTTTTTGGCCAGCGTTTATGTTGCGGATACATATCAGCCAATTCCGTTTCAATTGTGGCACGGAAATTTTCAATGGCCATAGCGCGGCGCTTACGATTAACAATATCCACCATGATGGCAACTATTCCAGCAAAACCCAATAGGAAAAAAGGCCACAATGGGACAGTTTCGAAATATCCTGAGATTTGATCAATATATTCGTTCAAGGTCGTCTCTATTCATTCAATACGTAAAGTAACAAAAATTCTGCGCGTGACGCAGCTTAGCGCCGTATCTTGCCATAGTAAAGCGCGTGGATCAATACAGGCTATCACCTGATATCTGCTGATAAGAATTCACAGAATGGTTGTCATTCCGAGCTCAAATTAAAATATATGTTATTGTTTTGTATATATAAATATCTTCAATTGCAATAATAAGCTGCGAATGTTCAGAGAATTCTGAACAGCAAGGTTTGTGCCACAGCGGGCCATCATAGGGCCGAAATCTTTTTCGCTCGTAAGCCGGTATGAGCCGCACTTAACGAAGTAAATTTCGTTGAGCTTACTTTTTCATTTTATTCATTTCTTCTCGTTCCTTATTTTTTTCATATTTATTTTCAGTATATTAGATAAATTTTGAGAAGTTTATTGCAACATTGATTTTTTTGGCATGTGACTTGCGTATATCAAGATGAAGGAGATCGAGGTTAAACCGATTGACCTGACAGGAGCGTATAACGCTTATTTGAAACAAGCACTTGAATAAAAAATAGTGGAGGGCTACACCATGTATCAGAGCGAAAATACTTTTGAATTCAATCCGGAAATGAGTGGTTTTGAAGCCGAGCAATATGAAGGTGAACAGTATGAAGGTGAGCAATATGAAGGTGAGCAGTTTGAGCAATTCGAATATGGCGAAGCGGAATGGGGGGAAGTATTTAACGAAAGTGAAGTAATGGAATTGACTGCCGAGCTTCTGGAAGTTACCAACGAAGCGGAACTTGACCGTTTTCTCGGTAAATTGATCAAGAAAGCCGGCAGTGCCTTAGGTAAAGTGGTGAAATCCCCTATCGGTCGGGCAGTGGGTGGCGTGCTCAAGGGCGTCGCCAAAAAAGCTTTACCGATTGCCGGAGGCGCGCTGGGTGCATATTTTGGCGGGCCTCTTGGCGCCAAAATCGGCAGTGGCTTGGCTTCCGCGGCGGGAAGTGCGCTGGGGCTCGAGCTTGAAGCACTGAGTCAAGAAGATCGCGAATTTGAGGGTGGAAAACAATTTGTGCGTTTTGCCGCCAATACCGTGAAGAATGCCGTATCAGCACCACCTGCCGCCAATCCCCGCAGCACCGCGCAAGTAGCTGCCAATAAAGCAGCACAAGTCTATGCGCCCAATTTGATAGGGCAAGGATCGACATCAACTATGCCCTCAGCCATGCCTGGCAAAGGGCGCGGAGGGAGATGGTTCCGGCGTGGCCGAAACATCATCATTGTCAATTGCTAAGCAGTTTCTATAAACATATTGCTGAGGAGAATGAACATGCACGATATTGATCGCACACAACTAGAAAGCAACCCCGAGCTGGAAAATTATGAGCATGAGTTATACGAATATGGAGAATTCGGCGAATATGGTGAAACCGAATGGGGGGGCGAAACCGGTGCTTTTAGCGAGGCAGAAACCATGGAGCTCGCGGCTGAACTGCTGGGAGTCAGTAACGAAGCGGAGTTGGAACAATTTTTAGGAAGCCTTATTAAAAGAGCAGGACAAGCGGCTGGAAAATTCATCAAATCACCTGTCGGACAGCAGCTTGGCGGCCTGTTGAAAGGGGCTGCCAAGCAAGCCTTGCCTATGGTGGGTAGTGCCATTGGTGGTTATTTTGGTGGCACTGGCGGTGCCAAAATCGGCAGTCAAGTGGCTTCTACCGCAGGGCGGATTTTTGGCTTGGAGTTGGAAGGATTGAGCCATGAAGATCAGGAATACGAAGCTGCCAAAAGGTTCGTGCAGTTTGCCGGAACAGCTGCAAAAAATGCAGCGCTATCGCCACAGGCAGCCAATCCCAGAGCAGTTGCGCAATCAGCGGTTTCTGCAGCCGCCCGTCAACTCGCTCCAGGTCTGGTTCGCGGCGCCTCTGGGGTAATTCCAAGTGCTTCAGGCAACGTATGCCCTGCTTGCGGACGGGGTGCCATGAGCGGCCGCTGGATGCGGCGCGGAAATAAAATCATATTGTTTGGAGCTTAGCCTATCATGGCTGCCGCTTCTTATGCCACATGGATGCTCGAGCAGGAAGCTCGCGCTTTATTGACCCGGTTGAAACGCGTCAAGCCATTCGCCTTGCACGAAACCATGCTACCCGCGGCATCGCTATTACCGGCAACACAAACTAGCATCGAGCGTCATCTGATGCAAGGTCGGCGAGAAATGCGAAGTATGATCCAACGCTACATTGCCTGGTTACGCGGACCGTCCGGACGTAGAGCAACGCCAGCGCATGCACAGCGATTGTTTTCCTTGTTGCGGCTGCGATTCAATACTGTGCTGACACAATTCGATTTATTCAACGATGCGCTCACGCAGCGCAGCGAGAATGAAGTCGGGGTGTGGCTTTCCGGCCTTGAAGTCGTGTCGGCGGATGCGCTCGCTATTCCAGGACATTACTACGAGGTGCCGCCCGTTATCTGCTATCTCGATCGTGGCGTTGGCGCAGCGATCCGCCGCGCTAGAACACGCTTGCCAGGCGGCGGTGAAAATCCGGTGGCGGTGATTCGCATTCCACGTGAACGCATGGTGGGTAGCGGCATCGCTTCCTCGCTGATCCATGAAGTGGGACATCAGTCTGCCGCATTGCTAAATTTGGTGAATTCCTTGCGGCCTGTTTTACAAGGTATGCAGCGTGGCAGTGGAGCCTATAGCAGCACTTGGTCATTGTGGGAGCGGTGGATTTCGGAAATCGTCGCCGATTTCTGGTCGATTGCCCGTATTGGCATTGCTTCAACGCTCGGGTTGATGGGTGTGGTCAGCTTGCCGCGTGCTTTCGTATTCCGCTTGAACCGCGATGATCCGCATCCGTCACCTTGGATCCGTGTCAAGTTGAGTTGCGCGATCGGACAAGCGCTCTACCCGCATCCCCAGTGGCAACGCCTGGCTCAATTATGGGAATCCTATTATCCGCTGGATGGATTGGAGGCCGCGCAGCGACAGAATTATCAGGCATTGCAAGCGACTTTGCCCGGTTTCGTGGCATTGCTGATCAATCATCGGCCAGAAAGTCTGCACGGGCGCAGCTTGGCTGAAGCCTTGCAGGTGCAAAACCGCCAGCCGCAACGCCTTCAGGCATTGTTTCTGGCGTGGCGCAAAAATCCAGTGAGAATGTACCGCGCATCACCGGTACTGGCTTTTGCCGTGATTGGTCAAGCACGTGCCGACGGCCGCATGAGCCCGGAACAGGAAAGCGCCATATTGGGAAAATTGCTCACCCACTGGGCGCTGCGCAGCACCTTGGCAGTGTCCGCGGCCTGTTCAATGCGATCAGAACAGCCGAAACCTTGGCTTGCAAACTACTACCAGAAAAATCGTTTTATTAACTATTCACTTAGGAGAATGACATGAATACAAATCGTCAAAGCCGAAAAGATGAAAAAAAGAAACCGGGAACCCTTAGAGTTAATTTATTCGCTGAATTTTCAGCTACGACAAGAGACCGGGAATTAAGAGGTGTTATCACTAGCGCAGCAGTAATCGTCAAAACAAACATGTTTTCGAATAATAAGATCGTTGCTCAAGCTGTGACTGGTCAAGATGGATGGGTAGATATTCCTCTCGAATCGGGGGATTATCGTATAGAGTTTCCTTCACTCCCCGATCAATGGCAGCCGCAGTCAGGGCATTTAAGTGTCGAGGTTAACGATGCCAAATTTAATGAAACAGGATATATCGTCGGAGCACGCCAGAGTGGACTGGCGCTAGATATACTTACTACGGCAGGCGATGATTTTATGCCCAAGCCCAGCTTGAATATCACGCAAGGTAAAGGAATCTGGGTAGTAGTCACTGTACCGAACTATTTACCATCCATAATTCCCGATACCTCCATAAACAGAGGCTTTTTACAAAAAATTCAAAAATCCGAGCACAGGGATAATGTGAGCTATAAGGCTCAAGTAACAGATGTATCTGGTAGTGGTCCATTTGGTTTTTCTAGCAGAATATCACTTAGCGATGATCGTGATGGTCCAGCCGTTATTATGAACGACGAAGCTGTTATTGAAGAAAGTAAGCAAATCGTTGGCGGACAAGTTAATACTACTACTTCATTAACACGTACCGAGACCTCTTTTACTGAAGACACGGCATTCTGGACGGCGATTCGCAATAGTACGGATGCGCTTTCATTCAATAATTATCTTAGTTTTATGAATTGGATTTTTTGCAACCAGTTACCTAAGAATTTGAGCGGTTTTGAAGATAAACGCTTTGGCAAAAAAAGAGAGGCTTTTGAGGGTGATGAAATAGGTTTGCTGAATAAACGCTTTTTACCTTTTACCGATTCAGATGCCTATCGTGTCATGAAGGCCGCGACTGAGGCGTTTGTTATGGTGAACTGCGGGGTGTTGAGCGAAGATTTACAGCCGTTTGACTTGGAGCTAGATAATGCCTATCTCGATAGGAGAGATCTACCGATTCCACAAAATGGACTGAGTAGTGCTTTTAACGATAACTATCTGGTGGGTGTCGATGGCAATGGTAACGTATTGCCTTATCTCGCAGTTATTCGCCGGAAGTTACCCGATATCAAGATTAAGATTTCTCCGTTCGAGGAGGCGGCTCGAAGAGGTAGATCCAATGCAGTCGATGCGGACGAATGTTTTGGCTTGTTGCAAGAGAAACTCGCCAATCCTTGCTTGCTCGAGCTCATCTGGTCGTACTGGCACGAAGAAGGCATGCTGGTGCAAACAACCAATGCCATTACACGGCGGTTCCAGAATGTGCGTTCATCCGCACGTGATCCATTGGTTAATCTGGAAATGGATCCGCTACGTCCGCTCAATAATGTACTTTGGGGTTATATTCAGGACGAGCAACATCGCTTGACGGTCAACCGGCGCAATTACGAATACGATCACCATTACGGCCTCCATTTGGAAGGCAAAGCGGTGCAAAATTTCCGTCCAGCCGATACGCGTTCAAAGTTCCTGGAAGCGTTTCATCATTTATTGCGTTTATGTAGCGTATTTTATAAACAAGACGATGATACAACAATCAAGGCTGATGCTTTTCCGGTACTCAATGCGCTGAAAGAAGTGCATCTGATTCTTTCGCAAGGGGCGCACAATCAGTTTGGCGACTTGCCGTCGACGGCTCGTATCGAAATGCTGATGCAGCAGTGGCTGCTGGCTCGGCCGGAGTTCCGGGAATTGCTGCCAACGCGCATCATGGTGGCTTATCCCGAGCCCTGGATGGATCGCGTTGACGCGATGAAAAAATTGCAAGGCTGGACCGATACCAGCGTATTGCATTTCCGTAACTTGGCCATGTTCGGCGAGCAGCTTTTGCTTTCCGTCCGTTGGGGTCATTGGAGCGACGAATTCGAGCCTGTCAAAGCGCTCAATTGGGCGCGGTTTTTCCGTCCGCAGGCGCAGGGTTACATTCATGCCTACCGTGCTGCAACCGGTGTTGATTTGTCGGTAGATTTGACTGCCAATGTGCCCGTGGATTCGACCTTGCCCTCGGTATTGTTGCAAAAACGCTTGGCAAGTCAGCAACGGGCGATGTGAGTTGCATGGCTATGATTAATTTCACCTCGGCGCTCTACCTGGGACTGCATCATCCGAGCCAGTTTTTGCAACCCTGGCAACAGCTTACACTGGGGGTGCCGGCTGCGCTTGAAGAACCGCCCGGTGCTGAAGAAGCGGCGGGAAGATTGGCACAGTTACAAGGGTGCGAGCACGGTGTGTTGTTGCCTTCCACGTTGCATTTATTTTGGGATTTATTTGCCATGCTGCGCCGGCAACCGGCGGCGTTGTTTGTGGATGAAGGGGTTTATGCAATTGCGAACTGGGGGGTGGATCAGTTTCGTGCCAAAGGTGGCGATGTTTACACTTTCCGGCACCACGATCCTGATGCATTGCTGGCGCAAATCAAGCGGCAAGCGCATAAAAAGCAATATCCCGTGGCAATCGCGGATGGCTTTTGCCCGGCGTGCGGTCATGCCGCGCCCGCCGGAGAGTACCTGGAGATTGTGAGGCGATACGGCGGTTTACTGGTATTGGATGATACTCAAGCTTTGGGAATTCTGGGCGAGTCGCCGGCATTGCACAGTCCTTATGGCAAAGGCGGGGGCGGGATGTTGCGCTGGAGTGGAAATTTTGGGCCGGATATTGTAGTGGGCTCATCGCTGGCAAAAGGTTTCGGTGTGCCTGTGGCGGTTCTGGCAGGCAGCCATAAACTGATTAAGCGCTTTAAAACGGCGAGCGATACCCGGGTGCATGGCAGTCCGCCGTCGATTGCTGTTATTCAGGCTGCCCGGCATGCATTGCAGGTGAATGAAGCTCACGGGAATTGGTTGCGGCACAGATTGGCTCAGCGGGTTGTGCAATTTCGCAAAGGATTGGAAGCTATCGGCTGGGATGCCATAGGAGGCTGGTTTCCTGTGCAAACTTTGCGGGGAATCATAGGAAACGCGGCGGTCCGGACGCACCAATATCTTTCCCGGTACGGTATTCAGGCGGTTTTGTCACGGCCTCGCAATAGCGGCGAAGCGCATCTGAGTTTTTTAATTACTGCGCGGCATAGCGCAGGGGAAATTGATCATTGTATCGGCATACTAAGCACATTGACGCATAGCATCAAGGCTGTAAATCGCAGCGGCAAGCCAGCGTATTCGGGCTTTATAACATGACAACTATATGCGAGAGGTAAATCATGAATCAAGAATTGAGTTTTGAAACCATACCGTTAGAACTTTCTCCCGGAATTACGGGAGAAATGTTCGAAGTGGAAGGCGAGCGAGGAATCCGCCGCTCATTCGCAGGATCTAGAAACCGCAGTTTCCGGCCTGGGGTTCGTCCCGGTTTGAGACCAAAAGGAACCAAACGCCCGCCGTTCTCGAGAACAAGACCTTTCGTAAAGGGGTTGCGGCGGCCGTTTGGCAGTGTTGTCTATGAACCTTATGCGATTGCGAGTGAGCCCTATTCCAATGAACCGCAATCATCCGGCTCAGAACGCACCCGCTGGGTACAGGATTGCTTGAATCAAGCAGTCGGAACGCAACTTCCTGTGACCGGAATCATGGGCCGGGACACACGCAGCGCCGTGCGGAATTTTCAGCGGCAGCAAGGATTAAGAGCAAGCGGCATTGTCGGGCCGGATACCGAAGATGCATTGAAGGCCGCTTGCTCCGGACAAAATGCCGAAGATAATTCCGAGCTTGAATTGTATAGGAAAGAACCCGGGTTTGTGGCATGGTTAACCTGGCAACCCAGTAATGAAAAGCCGAAGTTGTATACCTGGGATGAAATCAAGAAGCGCCCGCGGGATCGGATTCATGGGGACACCGGTGTTTATGTTGTCGTTCTATTCGAACGAAGAACCGTTGGCGGGAGAACCAAAAAAATAATCACCCAAATCCTGAAAGTTGGAAAAGCGATTGATCAATCCTTCCGGAAAAGATTTGAGCATGAATCTCACCAAGCTATACGAGATATGTATCCGGGAAAAGTTGGCTATTACCTGGCCAAAATACAAGCAAGCGGTGCATGTCCCGTTCGCGGATGCGGTACTGTAATAGAGCATTTGGTAGCACGCACCTTGATTCGGTCCGGAAAAATGATGGAACCCCATTACAAGGAACCGATTGTTCCGATCAAAGCACTCGATCAAATTCAGGTGGCCAACATTCTGCCGAAGCCTTTGGCTAAAAATCTTGGAAAAGCTTATGCTGCAATGGGGCCGAAGGATGTCCGGGGGCAAAGAATCGGGCCAGTTGCAGCTCCAGCCAGCGGCTCCGGTAATTTGATACTGCCGAAAAATGCAGTATGGGAACTGGAGTATCCCTTTAGCGAAGCCGAAGAGTTGGAGCTTGCCGCTGAATTATTGTCCATTTCCAACGAAGAAGAACTGGATCTATTTCTTGGTAAATTGTTCAAGGGGATCGGTAGAGGATTGAAGAAATTCGGCCGTTTCGTTGGCAAGAAAGTGTTACCTGCATTGGGCAAAGGTTTGAAAGCGATTGGCAAGGTTGCACTGCCGATTGTTGGCAAAGCGCTAGGATCTTTTATCCCAATACCGGGTGTTGGCACGGCTATCGGCGGTGCCATCGGAACAGCGGTTAGTAAAGCACTGGAGCTTGAATTCAGCGGTTTGCCCGCAGAACAAGCAGAATTGGAAATGGCACGGCGTTTTGTGCGCATTGCCGCGGCAGCAGCCAGGCAAGCAGCTTTGGCGAATCCGCATGCCAATCCCGAAGCTATCGCCAATACTGCTTTGATGGCGGCGGCTAAAATGCATGTGCCGAATCTTCCAGTAGCGATTCAAAGAAATTCGGAATTAAACGGTGCGATTAATAATGAATGGCAAGTCAATCGCATTCAACCCGGGCTATCCGATCAGGAAGCGTTTCTTGGCGATGTATGGAACTCCCTTAGTACGGGGGCTCGTAAGCTTTCCAGTGGCGTTGCCAATATGCTGACTGGTTGTGCGCCCATTGAGGATCGAACCAGTTTTACGCCTAAAGATAAACGTAAAGGAAAGCCACGCGATATGAGTAAAGTGTACGCGCTGGTATTGCATCAGACTGCCGGTAATCAAAGGAATGCGCCGCCAAACCGGTATGATAGCGTCACTGCGCATTTTGTAATCAAGCCCAACGGACAGATACTGCAATTACATCCGTTGTCAGCCTACCTTAACGCCTCAAACGGGTTTAATGCCGGCAGTGTAGCCGTTGAATTTGCAGGTAATTTTCCTGATATAAAAGGTAAACGGTATGTTTATCCGAACGGCGCATCGCCTCAAGGCGTTTTGACTAACGAACAGATCGAGGCAGGCCGCTGCTTGGTGCGTTACCTGATTAAAAATATGGGCCTTACCCATATTCTGGCGCACCGGCAATCCAGTGCAACCCGTGCCAACGATCCAGGTCCGGATATTTGGTATCACGTTGGTCAATGGGCGGTTAATAATCTGGGTTTGCGGGATGGCGGCACAAATTTTAAGATCGGTGGCGGCAATCCCATACCGGATATTTGGCGGACGTGGGGAAAAACAAGGCAACAACCTGAGCTGGTTGAAGAAAGCTTTGCTTGAAGCCGGAACTCGTTATCTCTGTCAACCTTATAATAATATGCGAGTGTCGTGGTAGTAACTATATTAAACTTCAAAATATTACCATTCGAGGCTGGTGGGATGCTTAGAAGCAAAGCATTCAAGCCGGTCTTGTTTTCATTAGAATTCGCGATCAATCGATACCCTGAGAGATACGCGAATATGAATTGCCATGTTAAATATTTCAACTGATGCACTGGCTTATACGCAGAACAGGCGCGCACGCTTTATCTCTGAATTAAAAGCGTTTGTTCGTTTCCCGAGCATCAGCGCGCAACCACAGCATAAAGGCGATATGCAGCGTTGCGCAGCCTGGCTGGCCGGCCATTTGCAAAAAATCGGCTTAGAACGGGTAGCCGTGATTTCTACTAGCGGTCATCCCGCTGTTTACGCGGAGAAATGTCATGCGCCGGGAAAACCCACGATGCTGATCTACGGTCATTACGATGTGCAGCCGGCCGATCCGCTGTCCGCATGGCAATCGCCGCCGTTCGAGCCGGTGATCCGTGGAGACGATCTTTATGGCAGGGGCGCTTCGGATGATAAAGGGCAGCTTTTTACGCATGTCAAAGCATTGGAAGCATTGCTTCGAGGCGGTCAGGGATTGCCCGTTAATGTCAAGTGCCTGTTTGAGGGCGAGGAGGAAACCGGCAGTCCCAATCTGCCTGGTGTCATGATTGCCAGCCGGCAGTTACTTGCTGCGGATTGTGCCGTGATATCGGATACGCAAATCCCAGCTGCCGATCAGCCTGCCATTACTTACGCCTTACGAGGTTCAATCAATTTTGAGCTGGAGATTACCGGGCAAAAGCGGGAACTACACTCGGGCGTGCTGGGTGGTGCCATTCATAATCCGCTGCAAGCACTGTGTGAAATGATTGCACAAGTGCATGATCAGACTGGGAAAATAGCTATTCCTGGTTTTTATGACCGCGTGTACCGATGGGATGAGAGGGAACGCGCTTATATGAGAAGGGTTGGGCCGTCTGATGAAAAAATATTGCAAGATGCCGGAGCGGCAAGGGGTTGGGGCGAACAGGATTATTCATTGTATGAGCGTACTACGATCCGCCCTGCTATCACGGTGACCGCCATGCAGGGCGGATATCAGGGTGGCGGTGTTAAGGCGGCTATCCCGGCACATGCTGTGGCCAAACTGAACTTCCGCTTGGTACCCGATCAGGATGCGCAGGAAATCGATCATTTATTCCGCAAATATGTGGCAAAGATTACGCCACCGGGTATGCAGACACGAATTCGCACATTCGCTTCATCCCGGTCTGTACTGATAGGCCGTAACCATCCCGCAGTAATGGCTGCGGTGCATGCCTATCGTCATGGATTCGGGACAGCGCCGGTATTTTTGCGCAATGGTGGCACGATTCCGGTAGTGGGCCTAATTCAGGAAATCTTGCATCTGCCCGTTGTGATGATGGGTTTTGGTTTACCAGACGACGGTATTCA
>SSFV01000049.1 GCA_008015565.1 Nitrosomonas sp.
CCATTTCAGTTGATTTCACAACTTCATCTGACCAACGCAACTATCCGATTCACATCGGACACGGAATCCTTGATCAAGTAGATTTAATCTTGTCATGCTTACCGCAAAAAAAGGTTGCGATTGTCAGCAATACCACCATCGCACCGCTATACCTTGAAAAATTACAGCTAGCCTTGGAAAAATGTGCGATTAAGGTTGTTCCGATTATCATTCCAGACGGAGAAATGTATAAAAACTGGGAAACGTTAAATCTCATTTTCGATGCACTGCTCAAAAATCATTGCGAACGAAATACAACGATTTTAGCTTTGGGCGGCGGCGTCGTGGGCGATATGAGCGGATTCGCAGCAGCGACTTATTTGCGCGGCGTACCCTTCATTCAAATACCTACAACATTATTGGCTCAAGTGGATTCCTCGGTAGGCGGCAAAACCGGTATCAACCATCAGTTGGGCAAAAACATGATTGGTGCTTTTTACCAACCCCGCATGGTACTGGCCGATAGCGCCACCTTAAATACGCTACCGGATAGAGAATTGCGTGCAGGAATTGCTGAAATCATAAAATATGGATTAATTCGTGACCCGGCTTTCTTCGATTGGTTAGAACAAAATATGCACCGCCTGTTGACGCGTGACGCGGTCACGTTGAATGAGGCCATTCAGCGCAGTTGTGAAAACAAAGCTGAAATCGTTGCTGCCGATGAAAAAGAAAAAGGCATACGGGCTTTGTTAAATCTAGGCCATACTTTTGGCCATGCGATTGAAAATGGCATGGGCTATGGCGTCTGGCTGCATGGTGAAGCGGTTGCAGCTGGAACCGTATTGGCAGCCGAACTGTCTCGTCGTATGAAATTAATCAGTGAAGCCGACGTCCAGCGTATCCGTAAAATTTTTGTACAGGCGGAATTACCTGTTTCAGCACCCAAAATGCCTGTGGAGAAATATTTACAATTGATGACATTGGACAAAAAAGTGGATGCCGGAAAAACACGTTTTATTCTCTTGAATCGGATAGGTGAGGCGGTTATGCGGGCCGATATCCCGGCCGCATTACTCACTAAAACAATTGAATCCTGCGTAAAAAATGACTAATTTAGCGGTGTATGCAGTTTCGTCCGCGAATTCCCGCGGACGTGTCATTTTTGAAGACCCTCCTACAGGACGAAGTGAATTTCAGCGCGACCGCGATCGGATCATTCACTCTTCAGCCTTCCGGCGACTTGAATATAAAACGCAGGTTTTTGTAAACCACGAAGGCGATCTATTTCGCACGCGCCTGACACATAGCCTGGAAGTTGCGCAAATAGGCCGCTCCATCGCAAGAAGTTTGCATTTGAACGAAGATTTGGTGGAAGCCATCTCACTGGCGCATGATTTGGGACACACACCGTTTGGGCACGCAGGTCAAGACGCGTTAAACGGCTGCATGAAAGATTATGGCGGTTTTGAACATAACCTCCAATCCTTGCGGGTTGTCGATGTTCTAGAAGAACGCTATGCTGCCTTTAACGGCCTGAATCTTTGTTATGAAACGCGCGAAGGAATACTCAAACATGTCGCAAAAAAAAATATTGAAAAATTGGGAGAACTGGGTATCAGGTTTACACAGCGCAAAAGACCTTCTTTGGAAGCTCAATTGGCTAATTTTTCAGATGAAATCGCATACAATAATCACGATATCGATGATGGATTACGATCGGGTTTGATTTCACTGCATCAATTAAGTGAAGTTTCTATTTTTTCACGTCACTTAGCACAGGTTAAACACAAGTACCCACTGATCCCGGAACGCCGCATGATTTACGAAACAATTCGCAGCATGATCAATACATTAGTAACTGATTTAATTAAACAAAGCACACTCAATATTCAAGATGAGCAAGTGGATAGCTTGGATGCAGTTCATGCCGCACCGCCTTTGATTGGTTTTAGTGAAGGCATTAACCAGGAACAACAGCAATTAAAAAAGTTTTTATATGACAATCTTTACCGGCACTTTCGCGTTATGCGGATGAACAGCAAAGCACGTCATACTATAGAAAAATTGTTCTCAGCCTTCAGCTCGGAAATACGGCTGCTTCCCTCTGAATATCAAATGAAATATACTCAGGAAGGTTATCAAGTGATTGCTGATTATATTGCCGGCATGACCGATCGTTACGCCATCAAAGAATATCAACGTTTGTTTACGATTACGGAAAATTGAGCTCATCCGGAATTTCAACCGCTTTTATTTGACTAACATATCGTACTGTTATCTCACACCAGCAATATACGTAAGGAGCATTCGCTGGTAATATAACCGGATTGGAAAAGGTTAATAAACTGATTGAGAAGCAGGTGTGGCCTTTTAAAAAAAACAATAAAATACAAGGCTTTTTAATGACAATACCGACACTAAAAAATGATACGCTGATACGCGCATTACTGAAACAAACAGTTGAATATACGCCTGTATGGCTAATGCGCCAGGCAGGCAGATATCTGGCGGAATATAACGCCACTCGCGCTCGCGCAGGTGATTTTCTTGCCTTATGCAAAAATCCGGCCTTTGCTACAGAAGTAACCTTGCAACCTCTGGCACGGTTTCCACTTGATGCTGCAATTTTATTTTCGGATATCTTAACAATTCCAGATGCAATGGGATTAGGTTTATATTTTGCCCAAGGCGAAGGCCCCATGTTTGAACGTCCTTTGCGTAATGAAAAGGAAATTCATGCACTAGCCGTTCCGGATCCCGCAACTGAACTGCGGTATGTGATAGATGCGGTTTCAGAAATTCGCAACGCTTTGGATAATCGCGTACCGTTGATCGGTTTTTCGGGCAGCCCTTTTACACTTGCTTGCTATATGGTTGAAGGCCGGGGCGGCACCGAATTTCGCGAAATCAAAACAATGCTCTATCAACGCCCTGAATTGTTGCATCATATTCTTGACATCAATGCACAAGCTGTTACAGCTTATCTCAATGCCCAGATAGAATCGGGGGCTCAAGCTGTGATGATTTTTGACACATGGGGTGGCACACTATCGCATGCCGCCTACAGGGAATTTTCCTTGCATTATATGCAGCAAATTATCTCCGGTTTAATACGTGAATATAATGACACAGTAATTCCCAGCATAGTTTTTACCAAAGGTGGCGGTTTATGGTT
Organism: Nitrosomonas sp.; assembly: GCA_008015565.1. Taxonomy (GTDB): domain Bacteria; phylum Pseudomonadota; class Gammaproteobacteria; order Burkholderiales; family Nitrosomonadaceae; genus Nitrosomonas. The sequence goes on from SSFV01000049.1 coordinate 3,158, forward strand.
AGAAGCCATCGCCAGCATTGGCTGCAATGCGGTCGGACTGGATTGGACGATTGATATTGGTGAAGCGCGCAGACGTGTAGGAAGCAAAGTTGCTTTACAAGGCAATCTTGACCCATCGGTACTCTTTGCATCGCCCGAAGTAATCACCGCCGAGGTTAAAAAAATTCTTGCCAGTTACGGTAATGGAAGCGGTCATGTATTTAACTTAGGTCATGGTATTTCGCAGTTTACCCCTCCTGACAATGCAGCGGCTTTAGTTGAAGCCGTACATACATTAAGCCGTGAATTTCATATAAATAGTGTTTAAAAAAGTCTAGTTTGCAGGTAAATTGGTATGCATATATTAATTATTGAAGATGATCTTGCGATTGCCGCCAATCTTTATGATTTTCTGGAATCAAGAGGACACAGTGTAGACGCAGCAGCGAATGGTATTGCCGGGCTTCATCTTGCCGTAACGCAACGGTTTGATGCCATTTTACTTGATTTAGGTTTGCCGGGAATGAATGGCATGACATTATGCCGAAAGTTAAGGCAAGAATCTCAAATCGACACACCAATTCTGATGCTGACTGCACGCGATACGTTGGAAGATAAATTAACCGGTTTTGAGTGTGGTGCCGATGACTATCTTATCAAGCCATTTGCTTTAAAAGAAGTTGAAGCCCGTTTGCTGGCATTGCATAAAAGACATGTCGGTAAAGTCGCTAATCGTAAGCTGGAATTTGACAAACTGTCTTATGATCCCAAAACCCTCTCTATCCGCTTTGAGAATCAGAATGTCAAACTGCCTCCAAAATGCATACGTTTATTGGCGCTTATGATGAGCGAACCGGGCCGTGTATTCAGTCGCGAAGAACTCGAACTGGAAGCTTGGGAAGATGTTCAAGAAACAAGCGATACATTACGCAGTCACATGCATATCTTGCGCCGGGCGCTCACAAAAGCAGGAGGTTACGATCCCATCGAAACTGTTCATGGACTTGGCTACTGTTTGACATCCCGTGATCACATTTCCGACCGAACATAGCTTACGCTATCGAGTTGCTGTAGCACTGGCGACATTTAGTATTTTTATTGTTGGAACACTGTGCATTATTCTTTATTTCGTTTCGGATAATATTGAAGAAGCACATATTGAACAAGTCATTGAAATGGAAATGGATCATCTTGTCCAACGCTACCAGAAGCATTCCGATTTCATTTCGCAGGTAGGCTCCCACCTTAAAAGTTACGTCATTCATGATATCGATGACGAGTTGCAAATTCCCGCTTATTTGCGCGGAATGAATAGCGGTTATCATCGCATCTACTATGGTTTGGAAGATTTTCATGTATTGGTACGCACAATCGATGAAGTGAAATTCCTGATTGCTTATCGGATTTCTCTTCATCAACAGCGTTTGAGCAAGCTCCGGCTGCTTATTTTGTTATCCTGGGTGGCAGTAGTCGCTATTGCATTTATCGTTGGATACTTATTGGCAGGAATACTCGTTAAACAAGTAACCGATCTGGCCGATCGTGTAAGCTTACTCGCGCCCGGCGATCTTCAAATGGGGTTGATGACACAACCCAATATGGACGAAGAAGTAGCTCAGCTTGCACGAGCGTTGGATGACTACCAAAATCGTATCAGACGCATGCTCCAACGCGAGCAAGAATTTACAGCTAACATAAGTCATGAGTTGAGAACACCCATTACTACAATTTTAACGAGTTGCGAGCTGATAACAGCAATACCAGAACTGCCTTCCAGAGCCTACCATCGCATAAAAATGATTGAATCGGCTGCCATGCGCATGGGTGAGCAATTGCAAGCTTTATTGTTTCTTGCACGCGAGCAATCGTTAGGCGCTGTTGAGCCAGTTGCCATAGCTGAGTGCGTTTTTGATGCGGTAGAGCCGATATGTTCAGAAATTTACCGCAAGCAACTTAAATTTGAAGTCAATATCGCGCCAGCTATCACTGTTGTTCTTAACCGCCAAGCCCTCCATACTGCCCTGATGAATCTACTCAGAAATGCTGTGCAATATACCGAACATGGTTTTATACGAGTCGAGTTCAGCAATCGGCGTTTATCAATCTCGGACTCCGGTATCGGTATAGAACCGGCCTATTTGCCATTACTATACGAGCGCTTTTTTCGAGGCTCATCGCAAGGTGATGGATTAGGAATTGGGCTTGCGATCGTCAAGCGGATCTGTAATTACTACAATTGGCAAATCGAGGTTGACAGCACACCAGGAAAAGGCACTACTTTTCACATCACTTTTCCTTAATTTATTGATAAAAATCATTCTCATCTCTTCACGAATTCTTCACGTGCCTTGTGTTAACGTTTCTCCCTCAAAGGCAGTTGGGTCCCGGATATTCCGGGTTTAGAAAGAATATTTCTTATCCTCGCGCTTCGTATCGTTCTTTTGATTTCTAAAGCCTGGTCATAAAACAATTCTGGTTTTATTGGATTTGAATTATCTTGGCCTAGTTTTTTTTTGAAATTATGAAGATTCGTGTGATAAGAGTATTAACAAATATAATAATTAAGTAAGAAGGAGTTTAGGCATGAC
>SSFV01000027.1 GCA_008015565.1 Nitrosomonas sp.
ATCGGAGGCTTTATAGGCGCCCTGATAATCAAGCTGGTTGGCCGCAATAAGCCTTTCTCTTTGACAAAACATGCTTTTTAAACCGGCAGTTTAACTCAATCTTGACGGCTTTTTAAACCTCGTCACGATAAGCTGTTACTTGAATCTCAATTTTCATACGTGGATCGGACAAGCCGGCTGTCAGCATCATCGCGGATGGCCGAACATCACCCAGATATTTACGCATAACCGGCCAGCATTTCTCAAAATCCTCGGCTTTGGGAAACACATAAGTAACGCGTACGACATCTTTCATACTCGATCCCGCTTCTTTCAAGGCTGCCTCGATATTTTTGAAACATTGCTCGGTTTGTTCCAGCAAGTCATCGGAAATAGTCATTGCGCTGTAATCAAAGCCGGTCGTGCCGGATACCAAAATCCAGTTACCTTCAACCACTGCGCGCGAGTAACCGATTTCTTTTTCAAAGGTGGAGCCTGAACTGATGAGTTTACGTGCCATCGTGTATTTTCCTTATTATGGAGTTTAAAAATTTTTGCGTAAGATAGCACTATAATTGCGCAGCAAATCCGATGCAAAGCGTTTTATTCATTTTTCATAACTTTTCTAATTGAGACACAATGTCATTCACTTTTTACTGGCATGACTATGAAACCTTCGGTGCTGATCCCAGGCGCGACCGGCCTGCACAGTTTGCCGGAGTGCGCACCGATGAAACGTTGAACGAAATCGCTGAACCTTTGATAATTTACTGTAAACCGGCGCGCGATTTCCTGCCCCACCCGGAAGCCTGCCTGCTCACCGGCATCACACCGCAATTGGCTGATACAGAAGGATTGCCGGAACCGGAATTCATTGCCCGCATTCATGCCGAATTGGCGCAACCGGGTACCTGCGGTGCCGGCTATAATACATTGCGTTTTGACGATGAAGTGACGCGCTTTACGCTATACCGCAATTTTTACGATCCCTATGCTCGCGAGTGGCAGCAAGGCAATTCACGTTGGGACCTCATCGATCTGGTACGCATGACGTACGCCTTGCGTCCTGCCGGCATCACTTGGCCGCAGCATGAAGACGGCCGCCCTAGTTTTAAATTGGAAGATCTGGCCGCCGCTAACGGTATTCTGCATGAATCCGCCCACGACGCATTATCCGATGTGCGTGCCACCATTGCTTTGGCGCGACTGCTGCGCACCCAGCAACCGCGCCTGTACAATTGGCTGCTGGAATTGCGCGATAAGCGCAAAGCCGCTGTTCAGCTTGATCTTAAAACGTACAACCCAGTTCTCCACAGCACGCGCATGTACCCTGCTGAAACCGGCTGCACGTCGCTAGTCATGCCCCTGATCACCGAACCCGGCAATAACAACAGCGTACTGGTTTACGACTTGCGCCATGACCCGGAAATGTTTTTATCCTTAAATATCGACGAACTCAGCCAATTACTATTTACCCGCAACGACGAATTGCCGGTAGGCATGCAACGGTTACCGGTCAAATCGGTGAAAGTGAACAAATGCCCGGCACTTGCTCCGCGGAATACGCTTGATAGCGAGGCGGCTAAGCGTATTGCACTGGATTTGAACGCGTGTTACCGTCACTGGCAAACATTATGCTCAGTCCCCGATTTCTTCCAGCGCGTCGCCACCGCCTACACCAATCGCTCGTTTGAACCTTCCAATGATGTCGACGTAGCTTTGTATGACGGCTTTCTAGACAATGCGGATGCGTTGCTGCTGGCGCAGATCCGGCGCGCCACGCCACAGCAATTGGCAACCCTACACTTTGATTTTCACGACAGACGCCTGCCCGAATTGCTATTCCGCTACCGCGCCCGCAATTGGCCGGAGACCTTGACATCCGCTGAAGCAGAACGCTGGGAACAGATGCGTCTGAAACGCTTGACGCAAAAAGAGGGCGGCGAGAGTATTATTATTGCTGAATTTATGGCGCAGATTGGATTATTGCGTGAAGCCAATACAGCAGATGAGCGTGCTGGGCAGATATTGGATGAATTGGAAGTGTGGGGTAAGGATTTGTTGGACTCATAACAATTTCATCTCTGCGAGCACCTTGCTCATCATTCTTTAATCTCAAATTGCAGTGTCAGCTAAGTCTAGCTGTAATCTCAATGACCCAATATCAATTGGATGAGAAATCTATTACTTCTCTGCTAGATCGTGTACGGTACCATGCGTCGATCATTCTATTTTTCTCCACGGACATACTAGAGGAGTGTTTCCTCAGGAAAGCAAATACTACATGAAGATTTATGATAATGAACGCAATAACATTAATACTTCCTGGATTTAACTATATAGCCGCATGGCGAAAAAGCTCACCCCACCCCCGATCATGCTAAAATCCCTCAAACCGCTCCAGATTAAAAGTTTGCGCAAATTTACCCACTTCGCACCATGAAAAACAATTACCTTGAAAAAATACTGACGGCGCAGGTTTATGATGTCGCGATCGAGAGTCCGTTAGAGCTCGTCGCCAACTTATCCGAACGCATTCACAATCAAGTGTTGTTAAAACGGGAAGACTTGCAGCAGGTTTTTTCGTTTAAATTGCGCGGCGCGTATAACAAAATGATCAAACTGCCGCCTGCGATTCGTAATCGCGGCGTGATCGCCGCTTCCGCCGGAAATCATGCACAAGGAGTAGCGCTTGCTGCCAAGAAATTAAGTTGCAGCGCGACCATCGTGATGCCGGTAACCACGCCGCAAATCAAAGTCCATGCGGTAATAGGACATGGCGCCACAGTGGCCTTGCATGGTGATTCGTATAACGATGCGTACGAACACGCCATTCAACTGGCCAAAGAAGAACAAGCCACATTCGTTCACCCATACGACGATCCGGATGTGATTGCCGGACAGGGAACGGTCGGCATGGAAATCTTGCGCCAGCACACCGGAAGCATTCACGCCATTTTTGTGCCGATTGGCGGTGGCGGATTGATTTCCGGCATCGCAGCGTATGTAAAACGGTTATATCCGAAGATCAAAATCATCGGCGTTGAACCCCTCGATTCGGATGCCATGTACCGTTCATTGCAAAGCGGCAGGCGCGTCAAATTACCACAAGTCGGTTTGTTCGCCGATGGCGTGGCGGTGCGGCATGTCGGCAAGGAAACTTTCCGTTTGTGCCGCGAACTGGTCGACGAAGTGATTCTGGTCGATACCGATGCCATTTGCGCAGCGATCAAGGACGTATTCGAAGATACGCGCACGATTTTGGAACCTTCTGGCGCGTTGTCGATTGCGGGGATCAAAGCGTATGTCGGGCGTGAAAAAATTCTGCACAAAACACTGGTTGCAATCGCATCGGGCGCCAACATGAATTTTGACCGGCTGCGTCATATTTCCGAGCGTGCGGAAATTGGCGAACAGCGCGAAGCGGTGATGTCGGTATCGATACCCGAGCAACCCGGCAGTTTCAAGAAATTCTGCAATCTACTCGGTGCCCGGAGCATTACGGAATTCAACTACCGTTATTCCGACCCCAAGGTTGCTCACGTATTTGTGGGTGTATCCGTGCGCAATCAGGAAGAAACACAGAAATTGATTAACGAACTCAAGCAAAATGGCTTGTCGCCTGAAGACATGAGCAACAATGAGATGGCAAAACTGCATATACGCCATTTAGTCGGCGGACATGCGCGTGAAGTCAACAATGAGATCCTATATCGCTTTGAATTTCCCGACCGTCCCGGCGCATTGATGAATTTCCTCAATAACTTGAGCCGAAGCTGGAATATTAGCTTGTTTCACTACCGCAATCATGGCGCGGATTATGGTCGCGTGCTGATTGGCATCCAGGTGCCCCCGGAAGAAAGATCAGACTTCAAAGCCTTTTTAAATCAATTGGGTTATCGTTATTGGGATGAAACCAAGAATCCCGCGTATAAATTATTTCTCGCATAACCTCTTTGGCAAAATCGCCAGTCAGCGCCCTGCTCGGCAGAACTCCGTTCAACATCAATCGTTAAAAGAGATCATTTTCCAGGTCTTATTGTGTTTTTGACTGAATGCGTTAGCAGCTATGCTACCGCATGACATGCGTCAAGTCATTGTCACAAAAAGAATTCAGACAGTCTGAGAAGCCATGATCAAGCCTGGAGATATCAATGGAAGAACATTTTTCTAAATTAAAACCCACGACTGGAATTGCGACAATCCGGACTAATTTGCCGGTTATTACGTTGCCGGAAAAGAGAAATGTTCGAGAACGGATTCCTTTTATTCATAATGGCTGGATCCTGGGTGCCATCCTGGCCGGTTTTGTGCTGCTGCTATTCATTGCGTTGGCCAGCAGCGTTTACCATACCAAACACAGCGCAGCACAGTCGGCAATCATCTCGCAATTACTCATTCATCAGGTGCAACTCCCGCAAACGATTGAGCACGCCCTGAGCGGCGATTCAGTCGCACTCGGGCAATTACATGAATATCAATACCATATGAATCAACATGTTGAATTGTTAGTTCAAGGTGGAATGTTCCGGCAGGAAAAAATCTCAGCCCTGCCCGACACCCCCGCTCTGAACACATACAATCAAAAATGGCGAACTGAAACAAAAAAACTCGGCCTCATTTTGGGCCATAAAGAAACAATCATGCGGCTTGCCAGCAATATACGTGTAATTTCAATTACCCATAGTCAGCTAAACAGACGCATTGAAGAGTTGATAAACCGTATGATTGAAATGGGCAATTTTTCAAATGAGATAAAAACCATCGAAACCATCAAAATCCATGCCGGAACCATTGTAAAGAACGCTCAAACCACTTTCCCCAACGATTTGGCACTCACAGATATTCAGGCACAACTTAGCCAGGATCGCGCACAAATTTCCACTATTCTGCAAATTCTAAGCCAGGGCAGTAACGGCCTGGCAAAAGCTTCAGACAAAGATGAAACAATCCAGGATTTGTTGTCCCATATCTATGCATTGATGAGAAAATTTGATGATCAGTTTAATGGCATAGAACAAGAAATTGCGCCTGCGGTGGCAATCCAGTCCATTGCCCATCAGTTTATCGACATCAACGAAGCAATAGTCGATAGCATCAAAGAACTTGATCAGATCACGCATCAACAAGCGATGGATACAGCATCGCTATTCGATACATTCATCTATTGTCTGATCGCCGGATCGGCCGTCATAGCCCTGTTTTTTGTTCGTTCGCTGCGTTTCCATATACGAAAACAAGAAATCGTCAGCAAAAATGAAATAGAAACTGCTCATAAAGCGATTCACACATTGTTGAACGACATGAAAAAAATTGCTGATGGTGATTTGACCATACGCACGGACATTACCAATCCGATGACAGGCGCTATCGCCGATGCCATCAATTGCACCATTGAAGAATTACATACGCTGGTGGAACAAGTCAATCAGGCAAGCTCACTGGTGGTCAAAGCCTCCAATCAAGCACAACATGTTTCATCCGAGCTATTGGCTGCTGCACAACACCAAACTGCAAAAATTGAAGAAACCACCGTTGCGGTATTAAGTATGACCGAATCGATCACCGAAGTTTCGGATATGGCTACTGAATCCGCCAGGGTTGCAAAACAATCATTGGCCACTGCAGAAAAAGGCGCATCGGCTGTACGTGAGTCGATTGCAGGAATGAATGAAATCCGCACTTATATCCAGGATACCTCTAAACGTATCAAACGCTTGGGAGAAAGTTCGCAAGAAATCGGTGAAATTGTTGCGTTGATCACCGGTATCACCGAGCAAACCAACGTCCTGGCACTGAATGCAGCATTGCAGGCTACCGCTGCCGGTGAAGCCGGCCGTGGATTCACAGTCATTGCACAAGAAGTGCAACGCCTCGCCGAACGATCCGCCGAAGCGAGTAAACAAATCAGTGAATTGATCGTCACCATTCAGGGGGATACGCAGGATGCCATTGCCGCGATGGAACGGAGTACAGTCGGCGTAACACAAGGCGCAAAGCGCTCCGACGCGGCAGGACGCGCGCTGGAAGAAATCGAGAACGTATCGAAACACCTCGCTGAACTGGTTACAACTATTTTTGAAGCCACCAATATGCAAACCCGTGCAGCGCATCAAGTTGTCGCCAATATGGAAGAAATCCTTCACATAACCCGACAAAATACCGAAGGTACCAGGCAAACCACAGCATCCGTGAAACAAATCGCGGGATTTACATCCGAATTGAGAGCTTCAGTATCCAATTTTAATGTCTGATTCTATTTTCAACTGCATAATTGATTGATAATATCCAGGGATGAGCGCAAAACCCAAACTGAATATTTCTTCAATCATTGGCATTAAAGAAGGGATTTATCAGGTCTTTTCTTTGATTGATCAAAATTTGGATGCCTATAGCAAGTATCCGGATAAGCATAATCCCATCAGAGACTGCAAAAACTATATTCATCAGCTCGATGGATTGTTTGAAATGCTGGGACTAAGCAGTATTACGATAGTCAGCGATAAAATGGATCAACTGGCCGAAGCGCTGCTCATCCAGAAAATTCAACCGAGCTCGAAAATTTGCGATGCATTGAAGCAATCCAATAAAGCATTACTCTATTACTTGAATGAGCTCATCGATGGCAAAGAAGAAAATCCGCTGCGTTTGTATCCAGCATACCGTGAATTAATGCAAGTATATGGATTTGAGAATGCGCCCGAAAGCGATTTATTTTTTCCTCGCCTGGCAGTTAACCCGGCATTAAAACCTGAGGGTGCGCCTATTGATGCGGCAACCGCAAGAACCTTAACCAAACAAATCGGTACCGAATTTCAGACTGGCTTGCTAAAGTGGTTGCGCGATCCGTCGGATAATGATGGTTTGCAAAAAATGGCCGGTGCCGTAAGCCGTCTGGAAGAATTTCCAGGAACAACCGAGCAGCGCGCATTCTGGTGGGTAACTTCCGGCTTCCTGGAAGATCTGTTGCAGCAACAATACAGTCAGGTCGATCTGGCTATCCGCCGCTTATGCGGAAAAATAGAACAAACCATTCGCCATTCCGCCACGGATAGCCCCGATAATACTGCAACACTCATGCGCGAGTTGTTGTATCACATTTCTACCAGTAATTCATCCAGCCCGCGCATAGCGGATATCAAGCGCAGTTATGTGTGGCCCGGACAAGCGGATGAGTTGATCACGCTTGAACAAGCGGAGGCTTTACAGCCTATTCTTGCCCAGCTTCGCAATACATTGATGCAAGCTAATGATATCTGGCGGGAATATTGTGCCGGACATCAGGATAGCCTGACTTCATTACTCGACTATGTCGATTGGCTGGCTCACCAGGCACGGCAAACACACTGTGCGCCATTAGTAAAATTGATCGATGTCATCACCAAGACAATCACATACTTGCATGACCATCCGCAGGACATCAGCGAAGAGCTGGCGATGGAAATGGCTACCGCTTTATTATTAGTTGAAAGTATTCTGGATGACATCAACAAACTGCCAGCGGACATATCGAGTCAGATCGATCTCCTGGCTGTCCGTTTGCATCAAATTACCACCAGCGATCAAGGTGATATTGAATTACCGGCAACACCGGTATTCAATGCTATTGATAGCAGATCTCAGGAAAAAGAACTACACGCTCGAGTTGCACAGGAAATTCTGGTTAATCTGAGGCAGATCGAAAACATTCTGGATAAGTTCTTTTTTGAACGCAGTAAACGTTCCGAGTTATCAGCACTGTCAGGCTTATTCAAACAAGTGTCCGGCGCGCTGGTTATGCTTGAATTGGAACGTGCGGATACGTTGTTGAATCTTTGCTGGGATCTGGTGAGTAAACTGCTTGAGCCTGATTTCGATATCGTAGAATCCGGGCAAATCCTACTGGTCGACGGTTTAAGCAGTCTCGCTTTCTTTGTTGAAGCTTTCAAGAGCGGTCAGCCTGACAGTTATCAAATTATTGAAGAAGCGATTACATTATTCCAAATCGCTTCAGTTCCCGGAAGCGCCCCCCTTCGAGAGCCTGCACTCGCCATGGCACCGACTAATGCCGACAAGCCGGCAAGCCAGACCAGCGCAACAGAAAGCGCAGTGATCGACCCGGAATTACTCGCTATTTTTCTGCAAGAAGCAGATGAAGTGCTCGCCGATATTACGAGTGAGTTACAAAATTACCATAACAATCCCGCTAATTCACAGGCGCTAATCAACCTGCGGCGCGCTTTCCATACCTTGAAAGGCAGCGGCCGCATGGTAAAACTGGATACCATGAGCGAAGTGGCGGGAAAACTAGAACAAGTTATCGATCTATGGCATAGCGAACAAAGACCCGCTTCCAGCCGAATGGTCGATTTAATCTCACGCGCTTATATTGCTTATAAACAATGGTGCAAAAACTTGCGAGAACACGGCGAGACCGCTGTTTATGCTGATGAGTTGCTGGATTCGGCCAATGCCTTAATGAATGATAAAGAATCCATAGTACCATTCATTCAAGTAAAAGATAGCACAACGGCCACATCATCGCCTGAAGATTCAACGGAGAGCCAGCTTATCGCCGTGACGACACCGGCCCAATCGCCTGCAGCAAAAACCGCCGCCGAATCCATAATCCCGCAACAATCCGATACCCATGCGGATCAAGAAATCAATCCGGAACTATTACCTGCTTTTCTTGAAGAAGCGCACCCCATCATTCCACAAATCGGCAGCAAATTACGCGCATGGCGCATTTTACCGCACGATGAGGATATCCATCATGCGCTCCTGCGGTTGCTGCATACACTCAAAGGCAGCGCACGCATGGCAGGCGCCCTCAATTTGGGTGAATCAATCCACCATATGGAAAGTCATGTCGAATCCGCTTTCCATGAACGCACGATTGCTGATTCTGCAATTGATCAATTAGAGCGGGAATTTGATGCGATTAGCGGAATGATCGAGTCTCTGCAAAACAATGCGTTATTGCCAGCAGCAACTTCTTATCAAGCCATCACCCATGATGTAACTGCGGAAACTGCACCGGCAACTGAAACAGTTGAATCATTATCTTCAAAATCAGTCCTTCGCATTAACTCCGCGCTGATTGATCGTCTGGTCAATGATTCCGGCGAAGCGAGCATATTACGTTCAAAAATTGAAACCCAACTACATAATTTCAAGCAATCTCTGCAAGATCTTGCAGAAAGTACGCACCGTTTGCACGATCAGTTGCGCGAAGTGGAAATCCAGGCTGAAACTCAGATGCAATCACATCTTGCACAACGGCATGACAGTGAACACACGTTTGATCCACTCGAATTCGACCGTTTCACCCGTTTCCAGGAATTGACACGACTGATGGCAGAAAGTGTTGACGATATCGTTTCAGTGCAAAAAAGCCTGCGAACGACCCATTCTGCTGCCGAGGAAGCCGTTGCGCAACAATCTGTCATCAACCGCCAGTTGCAACAATCCTTATTGCAAATCCGTACTGTGCCTTTCAGCAATTTTACCGAGCGTTATTATCGCATTGCCAGACAAGTTGCTAACGAAATGAATAAGAAAGCCAATCTGCAAATTAACGGTGCTGATGTTGAAATCGATCGCAATGTATTGGAAACCATTAATCCTCCATTGGAGCATTTGCTTCGTAACGCCATTGCGCATGGTATTGAAGAACCGATGCAACGACTGCAGGCTGGCAAGCCGGAGGCAGGTCAAATTACGATTGATTTGCGGCAAGAGCGTAACGAGGTGATTATTACGGTTAACGACGACGGCATCGGACTTAACTTGCAAAAAATCCGAAAAGAGGCCGTGCGGCTTGGCTTGGCGCAAAAGAATGACGTGTTTAATGACGATAAAATCATGTCTTTAATTTTCACACCAGGGCTATCAACAACCGATTCCGTTACGGATATTGCCGGGCGGGGAATTGGTCTGGATATCGTCAAAAATGAAATTACAACGCTCGGTGGCCGCATCAGCGTCAGCTCAATTCCCAACCAGGGAACAACATTTACTATTTATCTTCCCTTGATGCTATCGGTTGCGCAAACACTGATCGTACGTGCCGCAAAACAAGCCTTCGCAATTCCTGCTTTCATTGTGGAATGTCAGCGTGACTTCGATCCCGATACCTTAAGAAAAATCTATCAAGACCATTGCATTGTCTTGAATGGCAAATCATATCCATTTACCCATTTATCCCACCTACTTGGCGAGACCGGGTATACGCCAGCAATTGCTAAGCATAATCAGGTACTATTTTTGCATAGCAGTACGCAATATCTCGCGATACATGTCGACGAATTGATTAACCATGCTGAGGTCGTAATCAAAAATACCGGCTCGCAACTCGCTCATGCACCAGGGATCGAAGGTGTTACGATTAGCGGTAATGGCGAAATTATTCTTATTCTAAATCCAGTTAAATTGTTACAACGCAATGATACGCAAAGAATTTTCAATACACCGCTATCCAAACTAACAGCATCGGCGCAAAAGAAATCACCCAAACCTCCGTCTATCCTGGTAGTCGATGATTCCTTGACAGTACGAAAAGTTACATGCCGTCTGCTGGAGCGTGAAGGTTGCGATGTTTTGATTGCCAAGAATGGTGTGGAAGCACTGGAAATATTGCAGGATACTGCGCCGGATATCATGCTCATCGATCTGGAAATGCCCAAAATGAACGGCTTTGAATTGATCAAGAATGTCCGTGCCACACCCAGAGTGGCGAATATTCCGATTATCATCATTTCGTCACGAACTGCGGAAAAACATCAGCAAATCGCCAGAAGCTTAGGTGTAAACATTTTTCTCGGAAAGCCATATAAAGAGGAAGATCTGCTAATCCAACTGTCAAAATTTATCAAGAAAAAGCATATCAATTTGCTTTAAAAATTCCTCATCTCGCGGAACATCAACGTAACTCCTGATTCGGTATCCATAACGTTTCGAATCATTTTAAATAGTCCAACTACAAAATTTCTGCTAGCCTAAAAACCCCATTACAACGATTAATCGTGATACGATTTTTACTTGGGGACAAAACTAACTTACGAGTAGAAGCCTCAATGTAAACACATTAATCGGGTTGTTAGCACAGTTATTACTTAACTTACTGTTTTTTTTAATATCTCATTGCTACCGAGGATTTCTTAAAATAACCTCAAGCCTTACGGAGATAATGAAGCCGGATTTTTTAAAAATCGATTCTATTGTTCCATAAACTGTAACAATATCAGCATAAAAGTTTAGGGGATAAGCACGTGCATTGATTGACCATACTGATTAAACAATTTCAAGTGAGAGGGGAATGATCGTGAAACACTATTTTGTAGCTTCAGAAAATCGGACCATATTTTTTATTCCAGCATTGCTTTTAATTGCCATGTTATCGTCCTGCAAGTTAATTCCGGAGACCGATCCAGACCGGGGTGCAACGACGGTCAAGCAAGATCAATTTGGTGACAGCTACACAACGATCAAATATCTTGACCAAGGTTGGGAAATTGCCGACAGCTTATGGTTTTATAACACTACCCAAGGTTCCAATTTAATGCCCTATGATTTCTTCATGGTGCTGGAACAACCTAAGAAGTCTGAGCTTTTTCGTTCAGATAATAATATGAACTTTTATCGCTACTTACCGCAGAAGGTTTCTACGGCTAATCCGGATGCACTGCCTGTGGGCTGGGTAAAAGATAGCTACATGGGTAAAGAATATATAGGTCTTACCTGTGCAGCTTGCCATACTGCACAAGTAAATTATAACGGAGTAGGTATCCGCATTGATGGCGGCCAGGCAAATGCGGACATGGAAAGCATCAAGAAAGATATCGCAAAGGCCTTGAAATATACGTAAAGAAATGAAGAAGTCTGGAACCGGTTTGTTA
>SSFV01000016.1 GCA_008015565.1 Nitrosomonas sp.
ATCATAACTACCAACTTAAAATTCAGTGAATGGGTTCAGGTTTTTGGTGATGCAAAAATGACCACCGCGCTGTTAGATCGAATTACCCATCATTGTGACATCGTGGAAACAGGAAATGACTCTTACCGATTCAAGCATCGTAAGAAATCTATAAAACCCGATTAACCAACTATACCAGGTGGAAACTTTTCGACGCCGATACCTGGAAAGTTTTCAATGCCGATTGACACATCACGCGTCCTGCACCGTGACTGCATGAGCAGAACGCTTCTTCATTGCCCAGGCCGCGTACGATGTAACTTTTGGCACCCATGGAACCGGGGATGATGCCAAGTTCGCCCTTGCGCGCCGATACCGCGCCCTTGCGTGTCACGATGACTTCCGTTCCGAAATGGGTTTCTTTTTGCACATAATTGTGGTGACAATTGACGGCTTCGATATCGGCCGAAAAAGGCTTGGCAATGACTTGCCGGGCCGCGGCTATGACATGCTGCATCATCACCATGCGGTTGCGCCGCGCAAAATCCTGCGCCCATCCCACGGCTTCGACATAGTCGTCAAAATAACGGCTACCTTCCTCGAAATAAGCCAGATCGCGATCCGGGAGGTTGGCAATATGCTGGCGCATATCTTCTTGAGCCAGAGCAATGAAATGCGTGCCAATCGCATTGCCCACACCCCGGGAACCGGAATGCAGCATGAACCACACCCGGCCGGCTTCATCCAAGCAAACTTCAATGAAATGATTACCGCTGCCCAGCGTGCCTAAATGAAGATAATTGTTGGTGTTCCGCAATCGCGGGTATTTTGCGGTAATGCGCTCAAACCCCGGCAATAGGCTAGCCCACATCGCATCGACTGTTCCCGGTGGCGTACCCCAACTTCCTTTGTCACGCTTACCGCGTTTTACCGAACGGCCATGCGGGACAGCATGTTCGATCGCGTTGCGCAAATCGAATAACCGGTCCGGCAAGTCGTCCGCCTTCAGCGAAGTCCGCACCGCCATCATGCCGCAACCGATATCCACGCCGACCGCAGCCGGAATAATGGCTCCGCGTGTGGGAATCACACTGCCGATGGTCGAACCCTTGCCCAAATGCACGTCGGGCATTACTGCCAAATGCCGGTAAATAAATGGCATACTTGCCGTATTGATCAATTGCTGGCGAGCATCCTCTTCAACCGGAACGCCATTGGTCCACATTTTAACCGGCTTGCCGTTTTCGACTTCCAATACTTGATATTCCATTTTCAATCCTGCCAATAACAATTCGTTTCGTTTTAATCCTTCCCGTGATAATCTCCAAACGGTAATGATTGTATGTACGCCGTTTAAGCCTATTCCGGTTAGTTAGACTCTATTGCTCATTAATCAATCGATATGGATAAATTAGGACTTCCCATTGTTTTATTGGCGGCGTTATGGGGCGCTGTCAATACCACATTAAGCTTCTTTCAAATCATCAACGCCCGGCGCGACATGATGTTTGAATTGATCGACAAATGCGGATATTGCCCGGAACAGACGCTTGGTCCGGTAGAAATTTACCTCACCAACCTTTTGCCGCTTACCGTCGGCAATATCATCTTTCTGAGCCTGATCAGTTATGTCATTTTATCCATTCCGCGCCACATGTGTATTGAGAATGACGACGAGGCCAAACGGCTTAAAACAGCGTGCAATATCATCGCGATATTGCCTATTTTTCGGTGCAGCCGCTTTTTTTGCCGGCGCCCTATTCGACCTGGTAATGCTTATTCGTGCTTTAATATGAAAAACATCTGTCTGCTAAAACTCCTACTGTTACTGACAATTCTAACCTTAAGCGGTTGCGCCGTCCTGGACAAAAACGTTCCCAATTGGACGCAATACCGCAATCCGGATAAAACGCAGGAACTTCAACTGGCTTTCCAAAGCGCCGGCACAGGCGATCCCGTCATTTTGATTCACGGCTTTGGCGCAAGCGGTTATAGCTGGCGGCATATCATGGAGCCGTTGGCGCAGAATAACCGGGTCATTGCCATCGACTTGAAAGGCTTCGGCGACTCGCCCAAACCACGCGACAACGCCTATTCCGTGTACGAACAGGCCCGCTTGATCCGAAATTTTATCCTCGAAAACGATTTGAAGAATCTTCATATCGTCGGCCATTCCTATGGTGGCGGAGTGGCGTTGGCGGCATCAATCTATCTGGCGGAATCGAATCCGGGCTTGCAAAAAAGCCTGGTACTTATCGACAGCATCGCCTATCCCCAGGAACTTCCCGGTTTCGTCAAAATACTCGCCACCCCGGTTTTGGGGCCGCTGTTAACTTATGCCTTGCCCAATACCCTGCAAGTAAAAAATTTACTACAAAAAGTATATTTCAATGACGACCTGATTCCGCAAGATGCCATCGAGCACTATGCCGCCAATCTCGGCAAACCGCACGCCAAATACGCACTGCTTACTACAGTGCGGCAAATCTTGCCCGAAGATTTGCAGACATTCTCGGACAACTACGCCAGCCTGACCATTCCCAGCCTGATTATCTGGAGCCGGGAGGATGAAATCGTGCCGCTGGCCGTCGGCAAACGACTGCATGAAAATCTGCCGAATTCCAAACTCGTCATCATGAGCGGCGTCGGTCACGCCGTGCAAGAAGAAAAACCCTCACTGCTGTTACCACACTTGCGCCATTTCCTCGAAGCCGCATCGAACCGCAACCAATTTATGAACGATGACCGTGCTACGAACCCATGAAATGGATTCTTCGGCATCTTATTGATTCATTTTCTAAATCCTAGTCTTAGCAAGATTTGCCAGGTTTCAGTCATAACGAATCTTTAGTTAAGCCGCGCGTCCCACCAACCTACCCGAGCAAAGCGAGCCGCGGCGTATCAGGCGCACCGGCTCGAACAAATGGTTGGACCGCAGGACGAGGCGCTAAGAACCGGCACCATTCACCGCCGTTAGGATCTTCTCCCACCTCCCCTCGAAAGGCGCGAGGGCAGCAAGCGTGACGTTTGGCACACCGCGCTCCTCATTAAACGCGCGATTGTGCTTGGCGAGATACTTGGCGTAGTAGGGCGCGACCTCTTGCTGCCAAGCCTCAAAAAGCTCTTGTGCGGTGAGGATGAAGAAGCGGGGTGCATGGAGACCGCGCTCTTCGTTTGAAGTGAACGTCGACGATGGCGGAGATGGAAACTGCACGAAGACCCACATGACACCCGATCTGTAGCCAGTGAGATCAATAGCGCGTCGACCAATTGGCCATTTTTTCTTGTCGGTTGCCTTTACTTCGATACGGACGATCTTCGCAAAGTCTGGACTCAACGCGAAAACATCTGCGCTCTTAGCGGCGCCATAGGTAATCGAAGCCAGGCATTCACGCCTGTTGAGTTCACTGGCCACCGCGAACTCACCTGCAAGATTTAGAAAGATCTTCTTCTCTTGCGACATCTCGGCTCCGCTACCTGCAGCCCAACTACCATTAGGCGCCCGAAATGACATGATATCTCACGTCAAGAGTAATAGCTAATCTCGCAGAGTTCATTTTATCTCCTTACTTTTATGAGATTGTCACTATTTTAAGTTTCACCGAAAAATATCACCAGAAGGTATTAGATCCATACCAAAAAATTCCATACTTGCGAAGCATACCCCCCAACCGACGTTTCGTGCAATGGATCGTCGAATCTGTGAATATAAGCTGAAGCGGTATCCAAACCGGTGAAAGCGCGATGCTGCTTTGCTTTTTTTGAGCTTAATTGTCGCAACTCTCACCGTTATCCCGGCCCAAATCTCAGAGAAACTTAGCAATTATTGATTGTCTGACCACGGATAAAGACGGGGAATGAATATTGTCAAGGCTAGAGCAAGCACTATGGCGATTATTGAACCGGCAATAAACAACTCCCAATCGTTAGGTTTAAGCGCGCCCAGCGTGACGATCAGAAACAAAACCGGTAAATCGAGGAAGTGAGTGAAAGTTGGCACATTTTCGGCACGCGCTTTCTCCAGCTCGGGCGTAAATGCACCAGCTCGCAAAGCTTCTTGAGTCAACCTGCGCAGCCGCATAAAGTAAAGCCGGGTAACGGTGTTACCCTCGATCAATTCGAAAGCAAACAGGAAAACCATGCCTGCTAACCAAGGAATGGAAACAAAATTCCAACCGCCGAAAAACTCAACAATCAACCAAGTGCCGGATACTAGAAGAATTATTGCACCCGGAACCACCACGCCATCGTAAAATACTGCAATATTGCGTACGGATTCGGAAAAGCGCACAAGCTCACGTGTCTGCCGGGATCGCAAATCGGCCAGCCACACGCCGATTAGTCCTCCACCGATCAACACAGCACCAATAATATGTGCGAGCTTAAGTAAATCGTAAGTCATAATTTCGTTTCCATTTTAGTACCTGCAGCCGAAACTAAAAAGTGTGGCTTTTGTGGAAAGGGTTAAATTCATAGCCGCAAAAAATCAGCGCGGCTTAGACTTGAAAGCACACTATGATTTTAGTTTTCACAATGCCTTGATTGTTGCTGCAGCCCTTGAATCCTGCAGCACGCGGCCAGCAAATCGAGGGACTACCGGCTGAAAATCCATTTGTTGATTGAGCTGAAAAGCAATTGCGCAAATAATCAATACACTCATTAATCCGCCGGGCAAGATGGATGGAGCGCAAAGAAATCCGGCGGAACATTTTAAGCTTTCACGTGACGCGAGCTAAGTCACGCTGCAAAGCAGCGGCGGTTTGAATGAATTGTCAGACCGCTTACGTCTCAACCGCGAAATGCCGCTTCGATTGCGGCAATGTCGATTTTCTTCATTGTCATCATCGCATCAAATGCGCGTTTGGCGGCTACGCGATCAGGACTGGTGTATGCTTTCGTCAGGACAACCGGCGTAATCTGCCAGGAAATACCCCACTTGTCCTTGCACCAGCCGCACTCGCTCTCCTGGCCGCCGTTGTTCACGATGGCGTTCCACAGGCGGTCGGTCTCGGCCTGGTCGTCGGTGGCCACCTGAAAGGAAAAGGCCTCGCTCTGCTGGAAGG
>SSFV01000043.1 GCA_008015565.1 Nitrosomonas sp.
ATGATGGGTCCAATCCGCTGTCAGCAAACGTGCTGATATTTTAATTAACCGGTAATGAGACGATAGACCAATAACGGAGGCAGACTGCCATTCAAATACACCAAATCAGCATACCCCATTGATTTATAAAATTTTAAATACTCTAACCATGAGAAAAACAATTGCCGTTCGAAATGCTCGGTATCTCCTATTTACTCTTTTTGCATTGCCATTCCATAACACCCGTTTTATAAGTCATCATAACCGGCACCATCAAAAATTATGCCGAACAAATCCGGAACACCCTTTGCCGGGAGGCGTGTTCAATCCAATATCAACAACGTGCTGATGTGTAAAAAAACAGATGATCATGCGATAGATCGCTGCTATTGGGATAGCCTTCTGCTGTGTTTACTGTTGCTTTGCAATGAATCTCGCTATACTCATTGCATGACGATTTTGCGCGAACATAACTCATTGAAACCGGCGGCGGAACACTTATTGCATCGGTTATATGCCGTGCAACAACAATTTTTGCACATTTCACCTCAATCCATGCAACAGATTGCTGCGGAATTCAGCGTACCGCTCAGCCAAGTTGCATCGGTAGTCGCATTCTATTCGTTTTTTTCAACGCAACCGCGCGGTCAATTTGATATTTTATTCAGTAACTGCACCAGTTGCGGTTATTTGCAAGACGGCCACAATTTGCTGCTAATGCTTGCTCAACAACTACACGTCACGCCGGGAACGACCCGTAACGACGGCATAGTCAGTATCGATGAAACTTCCTGTATCGGCATGTGCGATCAAGGCGCGTCCATGCTGGTCAATGGTAGACCTCTGACGCAATTGAATACAGATCGAATCGTTGCAATAGCTCTGAAAATTAACGCAAATATACCTCCAACCGAGTGGCCGGCAGAGTGGTTCGAGGTACACGAAAGAATCTATCAGCGAAGTTTGCTCTTGAGCGAACAGTTTATTCGCGCTGGAGCGCTGAAAAAAGCATTAAGCGCCGGTGCAGAACAAGCACTGGACACTATCATGCAATCCGGATTAT
This sequence comes from Nitrosomonas sp., assembly GCA_008015565.1. Lineage (GTDB taxonomy): Bacteria > Pseudomonadota > Gammaproteobacteria > Burkholderiales > Nitrosomonadaceae > Nitrosomonas. The sequence continues at coordinate 1,043 of SSFV01000043.1, forward strand.
GCGGCCGCGGCGGCGCAGGTTTTAACACCGGCAAGAAGTGGCAGTTCTGCCGCAATGCGCCCGGACATGCGCATTATGTCGTTTGTAACGCCGATGAAGGCGAACCGGGCACATTTAAGGACCGGTTACTGTTACACCAGCATGCCGATACGCTATTTGAGGGCATGACGCTTTGCGCATTTGCAATCGGCGCTAAAAAAGGTTTTGTTTATTTGCGTGGCGAATACCGCCACCTGCTCAGCCACTTGCTTTCTGTGCTGGAACAACGCCGATGCCAAGGGTTACTGGGGAAGCATATTCTCGGTGATACTCATTTTCACTTTGATATCGAAATCGTCGTAGGTGCAGGCGCCTATATTTGCGGGGAAGAATCAGCTTTGATCGAATCACTTGAAGGCAAACCCGGAATCCCCCGCATCCGCCCTCCTTTTCCGGTTACCCACGGTTATAGAGGACAACCCACAGTGGTCAATAACGTCGAAACCTTTATTGCAGCCGCACAGGTGATGGCACATGGCAGCAAATGGTTCAAAGCGGTTGGCACCGAACACTCGACTGGCAGCAAAATTCTGAGCATTAGCGGGGACTGCCGCTTTCCTGGAATATACGAATATCCTTTCGGCACACGCATTCAGAAAATTCTTGACGATTGCGGCGCGTATGATATGCAAGCCATACAAATTGGCGGTCCGGCAGGAAAACTAATTGGCTCGGCAAATTTACATCGCACGATTAGTTTCGAAGACTTGCCAAGCGGCGGATCATTTCTAATATTTGGGCAACAGCGAGACTTGTTGACCGTTCACCGCAACTTTGCCCGTTTCTTTGCTCACGAGAGTTGCGGCTTCTGCACACCTTGCCGTGTCGGCACGCAGTTGCTAAAAAACAGCCTGGATAAAATTGCCAATGGTCATGGCACAGCGCACGACGTTTCCGAGCTGAAGCGCCTCAGCGACTTGATTCAGGATCATTCTCACTGCGGTTTGGGACATACCGCAGCTAATCATGTGCTGGATAGTTTGCAAGACTTCCCGCAAACGTTTGAGCCTCATCTAAAGCAACAACTGGCTGCACAATTCGATCTGGATCAAGCGCTTGCATGCGCCCGCCAAATCAGGCAGCGCCACGATACAACACATCCCGGCTAGCTAATCATGTCACCGGACACGAATTTCATAGAAATCGACGGACGGAAAATCCCGTTTACACCGGGGCAAACCGTCATGGATGCCGCATTGGCTGCAAAAATCTATATCCCGCATTTATGCCACTACCCGGGATTGACGCCGAGCGGCAATTGCCGCTTGTGCATGGTTCAGATAGGCACTAAAACCACCGCTGCCTGCATTACACTGGCAACCGCAGGCCAGCAAATCGTTAGCGATACTGCGGCCCTGAACGAGGCACGCAAATCGATCACGCAGATACTTTTCGTCGAAGGTAATCATATCTGCCCTTCTTGCGAAAAAACCGGCAATTGTAAATTGCAAGCCATGGGGTATTATCTGGGCATGTTGGATGATCATTTTCCGCAGTTCAACCAACGCCGCGAGATCGATGCTTCGCATCCCGGCATCATTCTAGATCGCAGCCGCTGCATCTTGTGTGATTTGTGCGTGCGCGCCAGCCGTGAAATCGATAAAAAAAATGTGTTTAGCATTGCAGGACGCGGCATTGATGCGCATTTGACCGTCAATTCCGTTAGTGGAAAGTTAGCCGATAGCAAGCTGGAGAAAACCGACCTGGCAGCGGCTATCTGTCCAGTGGGTGCTATTTTGGTCAGGGAAACAGGCTATCAAGTACCGATCGGCCAACGTATTTATGACCGTTTGACTATAGACGAAACGGGTTTACAAGAAAGTATCGATAATAGCAATGACGGCTCAAGCTAAAATCAAAATTGCCACCACGTCGTTAGCCGGATGTTTTGGTTGTCACATGTCTTTTCTCGACATGGATGAACGCTTAGCTGAATTACTGGATCACGTCGAATTCAGCCGTTCGCCATTTACCGATATCAAACACTTTGAACCGTGTGACATCGGCTTGATCGAAGGGGGTGTTTGTAATACTGAGAATGTGCACGTGCTGCGTGAATTTCGCAAGCATTGCACGATTTTGATTGCTGTAGGTGCCTGCGCGATTAATGGCGGAATACCCGCAATGCGCAATTATTTTGACTTGCACGATTGCCTGGAGGAAGTTTATCTGCGCGGAACCGGCGTTACCAATCCGCAAATCCCCAACGACATCGAATTACCCTTGTTATTGGACAAAGTCTATCCGGTAAGCGAAGTCGTGCCAATCGACTATTTTTTGCCCGGTTGCCCGCCTTCAGCGGAACAATTTTTGCACATACTGGAACCATTACTGGCCGGGAAAGAACCGGAAATTTCCAAATCCCAATTGCATTACGATTAAAACATGGAACCAGAACAACCCAAATCAGCTACTCGCCGCATCGCAATTGACCCGGTTACTCGTGTTGAGGGGCACGGCAAAATTACCTTAATGCTGGATGAAAACAATCATATTCAGGAAGCACGGTTTCATATTGTTGAATTCCGCGGTTTTGAAAAATTCATACAAGGCCGCCCCTACTGGGAAGTGCCGTTTCTTGTGCAGCGCTTATGCGGCATATGTCCAGTCAGCCATCAACTGGCCGCAGCCAAGGCGGTCGATCAACTGGCGGGTGTGCGGCAGCTTACCCCAACCGCCACAAAATTGCGGCGTTTATTACATTTTGGCCAAATCCTGCAATCGCATGCCCTGCATTTTTTTCATCTCTCTTCACCCGATTTCTTATTCGGTTTTGGCAGCGACCCGGTACAACGTAATATCGCCGGCGTCCTGCAGAAATATCCGGAAATTGCGCTGAAAGGCGTTAAATTGCGTAAATTCGGCCAGCAAGTCATTGCAGCGATTACCGGTAAGCGCATTCACGGCACCGGTACCGTGCCAGGGGGTATGAACAAACCGCTTACGATTCAGGAGCGCGATGCGTTGCTCGCTGATATCGTCAATGTCATGCACTGGAGCCAAGAAGCCCTTGACCTGAACGAAGAGATTCACACCCAACACCCAGAACATTACGATTTTGGAACACTCCCCAGCAATTATCTGAGTATGACCGGAAGCAATGGTGAATTAGAGTTTTATCACGGTGGGTTGCGCGCTTGCTATGCGGATGGCTCGCCTATATTCGATCAGTTTGATTATTGCCATTACCAGCACATTCTGCAGGAAGAAGTGCGATCCTGGAGCTACTTAAAATTTCCTTATTTTTCAGCACTAGGTAGTGAACGCGGGTGGTATCGTGTCGGCCCGCTTGCGCGTATCAATAATTGCGGCAGTGTACCGACACCGCTAGCCGAATCGGCGCGGCAGCGCTTCAAAGCATTCAACCAGGGCAAATTCGTGCATCACACCCTTGCTTATCATTGGGCCCGTATGATCGAGCTACTGCATTGCGCAGAATCGATTCACGCATTGCTACACGACGCAGCAATAACCGGTAAAGAGCTAATGACTGAAAAAGGCGAACCTCAATCAGAAGGCATCGGCGTAATCGAAGCACCGCGCGGTACATTATTTCACCATTATCAGATCGATGATGACGGCCTGATTCGCAAAGCAAATTTAATCGTTTCAACTACCAGTAACAATCAAGCGATGAATGAATCGGTGCGATCTGTGGCTAATCACTATCTCGATGGACAAACAATCACCGAGGGCTTGTTGAATCATTTGGAAGTTGCCGTACGCGCTTATGATCCTTGCCTCTCTTGCGCAACGCATGCTATGGGAAAAATGCCCTTGCAGATTACTTTACTGGATCAAGGCGGCAATCAGATTGATCAATTGACTAAGGATAGCGTCGGCGGAATCCATCGCACGTTGGGAAACAAAGGGCTCTAGGTCAGTTTTCAGGATGCGATCTGCAAGGAAAAAAGCCACAAGGATTATTGTCCTTGCGGCTTTAGTTATGAATTCAACCCGAATCGGATTACTTGCTTAAGAAGCTTGACGGCGGCGCAGTGAAAATCCGATCAAACCCAATCCGGCTAACAGCATCGCGTATGTCTCAGGTTCTGGAACCGGACTTACATTTGAAAACATTTGATAGCCGCCGCCATAATTACCTACAACGGAACCCGTTACTTGATAATAGTAATCGCCAGAAGTTAACGCATTGAAGATGCCGCCTGTCGCAGTCGAATCGAATGCAAAAGATCCAATTGACGTGTCGTTGGTAAAATCGTTATCGCCATTGCTCTTGAATAACTCGACCTTGCCGCCGCTGATATTGAAAATATTCGCAAAATCGTTCGTAACCGCCGTAGCCAATGCATTCACGCTGCTACCCAAGTTAAACAAGTATTCATGTTCAAAGGTGTGGCCAACTGCGCTATGAAATACTGCGAATTCAGCCGGATCATGGTTAAACCAGTTCACCGGCGCTTGTGTCGGGGCAGCTTGCGCAATACCACTGGTCATGAGGATAGCTGCAGCTACGAGTTTCAATTTAAAGCTTTTTTTCATTTCAATATCTCCAATAGAAAAACAACATTCAATAAAAAACCACTTTGCCTATTCAATCTGTTACTGCTCACACAGGACTGTATTGTAGGTTCGTTACCTTATTGAATCTATGGGAAATTATTACTTTTTTCTTGGTACAAGTGTACAGCTTGGAGTTAGTACAGGTGTAATATTGGAAATAAATTTGTGCTTTGCAATCACAATGATAACAAATAGAAGAAGCTGGCATGCATGCGCACACCAGCTTGAACACCCCCTTTTTTATAACAAGATTTTAATTGATTATTCTTGGTTCTCCCCGAAACTTGGGGAATGCAATTGACTACCGGCATTCCCCAGTTGCCTGACAATAATTAAACAATCAAATCAGTCACATCGTTAAATACAGGTGCCCCAGTCAAATTGATCTGGAAATCGGCACCATTGCCGTTACCGCCCCCTACGTTCGCTTGCAAAACCCCTGTTCCACTCACGTAGCGCACTTGACCCGGGGCGTTGAATGCAGCGCCACCGATAAATACAAAGTCTTGATTACCTGCAACACCGGCATTGGCATCGATAGCATTCAGATTAATTTTGTCGGTTCCGGAAATAAAGTCGGCGATACTGTCTCTACCGGCTGCGCCAGGCGTGGATTGATTAATCAAAGTATAGCTGAAAGTATCCTCGCCACTGCCGCCCGTTAAAACATCGGCGCCTAGTAGACCGATTAACGTATCATTGCCGCCCCCACCGGACAGTGCATTATTGCCATTGTTACCGGTAATCACGTTATTGTCGTCGTTACCGGTGCCATTAATGGCGGCTGTTGTGGTGAGTTCGAGGTTCTCCAGATTCGAGCCATTGGCCAATGTAAAGGTTATCGAGCTACGAACCGTATCGGTACCCCCGGCGGCCAATTCAATCATCGAATCGGTAAGACTATCGATGATGTAAATATCATCGCCATCTCCACCAGTCATGTTGTCAATACCTGCACCGCCAGCCAGCGTATCGTTACCGCCGTTGCCAACCAGCGTATCGGCACCGCCGGCGCCCGTAAGCGTATTGTTGTTATCGTTTCCGGTTAAGATATTGGCTGCGCCATTACCCGTCGCGTTGATTGCATTGGCACCGGTGAGGGTAATGTTTTCGATATTGTTAAAAGCCGCGACACCGATGGTGAATGTTATTGAGCTTTCCACCGTATCATTGCCTGCTGCTGCGCCAGCCAGTTCGGTAATGGTATCGGTAGTGGTGTCGACTACATACGTATCGTTACCCGTACCGCCGATCAACAGATCCACGCCGCCTTGTCCATCGAGCCTGTCATTGCCGGCCAATCCGTACAACGTATCGTTCTCGGCAGTGCCAACCAAATTGTCATCGCCGCCGGTTCCAATAACCACTGTTCTATCGGCAAATTGTAACCGCTCGATATTGCGAACCGTGTCCGTACCTTCGTCGGTCAAGCCGCCACCGCCGCCAACCGGTAGATTGTGGGTAATAAACAGCGTACCGTTCGAGCTGAATGTCAAGATGTAATTCGCGAATACGTCTTGATAAACCGCGGTATCGATGCCGGAATTGGCAGTAAGAATTTCACGCACAATTTCAGGATTTTTGTACGTACCGTTTTGCATCCCTGAACGCAATGTAGCGGTCATGTTATCGAACGATATTGGATTATTGCTGGAAGTGAGCGCCACAATTCTGGTATTGAGCCAGGCATCGCCGTCGATGATGTCATCGCCACCACGGCCTTCGATGATGTCACTGCCGCCGCCACCCAGTAAGATATTGCCTGAATCAAACACCGTTGCACCGCCCAGCAAACCACTCAAACCGTTGATTTGCGCAATCCTGTCGGCAGCGCTATGACCACCGCTTGCCGGATTATTGGTGTTATCCAACGCATTGTTTTGCCCCGAAAGCGGATCGACCAAAGTCAATTCAGTAGCCGTTGCGTCGTCGCCGCGAATGATATCGTTCAGATTCCAGCCGGATGCGCCTTCGACAAATTTGAAGCGGTCTACCGTTAAATCCGCACCCGGAAGATCGGCTTCCACGATCAATCGATCCAGATCGATATTGGCAACTGTATTTTGCCCATCGCTAACGGTCCAGTCGAAACCGACATCGCCATCGCTACGATCGACTCCGCCCATACCATTCATAATGTCATCGCCACCTTCACCGGTGAAATCGTCTCCGCCGCCACCGCCGACAAAAACATCATTACCACGGATCAAACTGCCATTGAACGGGTCGTTATTGTCACCCACAGCACCGCCAGCCGTGCCGTATTGGATCCAATCGTGACCGTCGTTACCGATCATAGCCAGATTAGCGGTACTACCGAAAATGAAATCATTGCCGCAACCCGCGAATACTTCCGAACTATTCGCACCGGTTACAACAAAGTCATTACCTTCGCCAGCCAGAATAAGGTTGATACCGCCCCCGCCGTGGAGAAAGTCGTGACCGGCACCGCCTTTGATGAGATCATCGCCGGAAGAATAGATGATTATATCGTTAACATAGCCTCCGTTGATCTAATCATTACCTGCGCTTCCTACC
>SSFV01000066.1 GCA_008015565.1 Nitrosomonas sp.
CGGTTTCATCTTGATAACCGACGAAAGCCAAAGTGAATTTACCTTCGGGATAATCTTTACGGCGCAGTAATTTCATTCCCAATACCTGTGTATAAAACGCAAGTGATTTTTCAAGATTACCAACCCGAAGCATGGCATGCAAAATGCGCATTTATATTTTCACCATTTCAAAATCATCTTTACGAGCACCGCATTCTGGGCATGTCCAGTTAATTGGCACATCTTCCCAGCGTGTTCCCGGCGCAATGCCTTCGTCCGGAGATCCTAACGCTTCATCATAAATATAGCCGCAAATTAAACACATGTAGCGATTGTACTCGCGATTCTCTTCGGTAGGCATAATAGATAGCAATTTCCTTTTAGGTTAAAATGATATTTTACGGTATTAATGCATGTTACAGCCACCCCCAATCGTACTTTCTTTTGCGGCAAATGACCCAAGCGGAGGCGCAGGTTTGCAAGCTGATATGCTGACGATTGCCAGTATGGGTTGCCACCCTTTATCCATCGTAACGGCTATCACCATTCAAGACACCACCGGTGTAAATAGCGTAATGCCACTTGATGCCGAATGGATTGCCGATCAAGCAAGAACGGTATTGGAAGATATGCCGGTTCAAGTATTCAAAATAGGATTGTTAGGCAGTGTTGAAATTATCTCTGCAATTACAGAAGTGATCTCTGATTATCCGCACATTCCAGTTGTTTTGGATCCCATTTTAACGTCTGGCCGGGGAGATGAGCTAGCAAGTGAAGCAATGATTGATGCATTGTGCACAATGCTGTTGCCACAAGTTACGTTAATAACGCCGAATAGCCTGGAAGCTAGACGCCTCGCCCTGCAAGATGGGGATGATCCTGAATCAAGGTTGGAATTGGAACTTTGTGCACGTCGATTATTCAATATGGGAAGCGAATATGTACTGATTACAGGCACCCACGAAAATACCAAGTATGTCACGAATACATTGTTTGATGAGAACGGAGTTATGCGCATTGATGAATGGGAGCGGCTCGAAAACACCTACCACGGTTCGGGCTGCACTTTAGCATCGTCAATAGCCGCCTCATTGGCAAGCGGATTGTCTTTGGTTGAAAGTGTCATCAAAGCGCAAGATTACACATGGCATACCCTGCAAGCGGGATTTCGTCCCGGTATGGGGCAATATATTCCCAACCGGCTTTTCTGGGCTCAAAACCTTGAAGAAGCGGACAATCGAAAGGATTAGTCATTGAAAAACGGTAAAATTAGCGGTCTTTATGCGATTACTCCGGAACTTGAGAATACGGCTGAATTGCTGGAAAAATCGGCGCAGACTCTGATTGGCGGTGCACAACTCATACAATATCGCAGTAAATCAACAGATAAGAGTTTGTTGAAAGAACAAGCAATATCGTTGCTGCGGTTATGTAGAAATTATGAAATCCCTCTAATCATTAATGATCATCTCGATTTAGCCATGGAAATCGACGCAGATGGCGTACACATAGGTCAGGATGATTTGTCCGTTACCTACGCGCGAAAACGATTAGGGCAAGGTAAAATTATCGGCGCTTCATGTTATAACAATTTGAATTTGGCGCTTCAGGCTGAAAAAGAAGGTGCTGATTATGTTGCTTTTGGCGCTTTTTTCCCTTCATTGACCAAACCAGATGCGGTAGCGGTTTCGTTAAATTTGATTGATCAAGCCAGAAAGCAGTTACTTGTTCCAATTGTAGCAATTGGAGGCATTCGATCAGTGCATGTTGGTTCCATCGTGCAGAGTGGATGCGCTGCAGTTGCCGTTTGTAATGATTTGTTTTACGCAGAGAATATCACAGTAAGCGCAGCACAATACGCACAATTATTTGAATATTTTATTAATAATCAATAACTAATTAATTTTTATAAAAGAGTAACCAAATGACTTCACGCAATCAGCAATTATTTGAGCAGTCTCAGCAATATATACCAGGAGGAGTTAACTCTCCTGTCAGAGCATTCAAATCAGTCGGAGGCAATCCTGTTTTTTTTCAACGCGGAAAGGGCGCTTATTTTTGGGATGCGGATGGTAAATCATACATCGATTATGTTGGATCTTGGGGACCCTTAATCTTAGGCCATGCCCATGCAGAAGTAGTTAGTGCGGTTCAGATTGCTGCACAAAATGGCTTGACGTTCGGTGCACCCACTGAAGCGGAGCTGGAAATTGCAAAACTGATTTGTCAGCTTATTCCATCTATTGAACAAGTCAGATTGGTGAGTTCCGGAACCGAAGCCGGTATGAGTGCAATTCGACTCGCACGCGGTTTTACGGGTAGAAGTAAAATTATTAAATTTGAAGGTTGTTATCACGGGCACGATGATTCGTTGCTGGTAAAGGCAGGCTCTGGTGCCCTGACATTTGGTAATCCGAGTTCAGCAGGCGTTCCGGCCGAAACAGCCGGACACACCATCGTTCTGGATTTTAACGATCTGAACGGTCTCGAGATCGCATTTAATCAATGGGGAAAGGAAATTGCTGCGGTCATTGTCGAACCCGTTGCAGGTAACATGAATTTAGTCGCACCTCGCGCAGATTTTCTGGCAAAGTTGCGGTCTTTATGCACGCAAAGCGGCAGTGTATTGATATTTGACGAAGTCATGACGGGATTCCGTGTTGGTCTTGGTTGTGCGCAAGGGCTTTATCAAATTAAACCGGATCTTACTGTCTTAGGTAAAGTCATAGGTGGAGGCATGCCAATGGCCGCATTTGGAGGGCGACGGGATATTATGCAATGTTTGGCGCCATTGGGGCCCGTTTATCAAGCCGGTACGCTTTCTGGTAACCCGGTAGCCGTGGCGGCTGGGCTTGCGACACTGAAGCGAGTGGTGATGCCAGGCTTTTATGAGCAATTGGAAAACCGGACACGGCAATTAACCGATGGCATCACGGATGCCGCAAAAAAACAAAATATAGATTTTTGTGCGCAATCAATTGGCGGTATGTTCGGTCTGTATTTTAGAAAGGATATTCCTATGAGTTTTGCCGAAGTTATGCAATGCAACAAAGAAGCATTTAGCCGGTTCTTTCATGCCATGCTGGAAGAAGGTATATATTTCGCGCCATCAGCATTTGAAGCTGGTTTTGTATCCTCTGCGCATGGCGATGCTGAATTGGATAAGACATTATCAGCAGCCGGGAAAATATTTAAGAACTGGTGATTGCCAAAGCTGAGATTGGATTTAGAAAAATGGAAGGCGAATAGTTCCGCCTTCCATTTTTAAGTATCTTAGTGTGAGAATTAGCGCATTGTCGAAATATAAGCGGCTACTGCGCGTTTTTCTTGCCCGCTCATGCGAGTGATGACTTTGTGCATCACATCATTATCATTTGCCCGATCACCGGTATTAAAAAGGTTTAACTGAGTTATCGTATATTCTGCGTGTTGTCCGGCCAATGCAGGATAACGCGGAGGAATTCCGGAACCATTAGGGCCATGACAACTGGCACAGGCGGGTACGCCATTACTTATGTTTCCACCATGATAGAGTATTTTGCCAATATCGATCATTTTTTCATCAGCCGGAACTTGGCTTGGATTCACTTTTTGAGCGGCATAATATTCGCCTAATTTTTTCATATCTTCCGCTGAAAGTGCCGCGACCATCGAGGACATTACCGCGCTGTTACGTTTGGCTGGCTCGCTTTCGGTTGCTTTAAAATCCATTAACTGCTTGGTAATATACTCGGCATGCTGCCCTGCGAGAATTGGGTTCATGGGAACAACACTATTGCCATCTGCATTATGACAGCCAGCGCATACACCCGCTGCGATTTCCTCAACTGTGGCAGGAGGCGGGGGGGCTGATTCGACAGGTTCAGCGGTATCCGTGTCTGTTTCCGTTTCAGCTACAATCGCTGCAGGCAATACCAGCATTAAGAGTAAGGCCATGTTCTTGATTATTTTCATATTTGATATTCCGTATTTCAAAGGCATTTAAAATTAAAATGAGTAATGTTGATAGACAATTAACGCCGCATTTTAGCAAGGCATACGCGTGTTAACAACAAAATTAAGATAATATCAATATTTAAATTTTTTATTTTTCAATGAAAATAATCCTTATCTTGCTCTTGATTATTAATGCTGCAGTCTATTTTGCTAGCATACAATCGCGGCCTTTACAGAGTAGTCGCACACACTCGCTGAATGAATCGAATCCTGAAAAAATTGTTTTATTGCCTAGCGACGAAAATTGTTTCGAATGGGGTAGTTTTCATGAAGAGCAAATAAAGTATGCCGAAGCGGTTATCGCCGAAGTAATTTCCGAACAATCTTACGAAGTTGAAGAAGCAGGCAGTACCATGATGTACTGGCTCTATGTTCCGCCATTGGCAAATAAAGAAGCTGCAAACCGTACGATAAATAAGTTACGCAATATTGGCATTGTGAGTTTTCGAATTAAAGATAACGATCAATGGAAAAATGCCATATCGTTAGACCTGTTTGTGGACGAGCAAGCAGCCATCAATCAATTAAAAGAAATTGAAAAAAAAGGCATTACAGGTGTGATGATTGAAAATCGTAGCGTTCTGTTAAAGAAAATTATCATTTACAATCCCCCACCACAGGCTAAAGTTCAGCTACAAAATTTAACTGAACAATTTGAGGGTACGCACTTAGTTCAAACGCAATGCGAACGTTTATAATATGCATGGCATGACAGTTTCAGGTTTAGCATCTTGAAGTATGCCTTGTATTGAATCAACAATTAATTACAAAAGATCATAATGACGGTTTCGATAAAAACACCGCAGGAAATTGAAAAAATGCGAGTTGCTGGCCGGCTTGCGTCCGAAGTATTGGATTACGTCACACCTTTAGTTGTAGCTGGTATCACAACTGAAGAATTGGATTCGCTATGTCACCATTATATGGTAGATGTGCAGAAAACAATCCCGGCGCCGCTTAATTACGCGCCTGCAGGTCATTCACCTTATCCCAAATCGATATGTACCTCCGTTAATAATCAAATTTGTCATGGTATTCCTGGGAAAAAGAAATTAAAAAATGGCGATATCATTAATATCGACATCACAGTGATTGCTGATGGTTATCACGGTGATACGAGCCGGATGTTGTATATAGGTGAACCATCGATTCAAGCCAGACGTTTATGCGAAGTTACGTACGAAGCAATGTGGCGGGGAATCGACCAGATAAAACCAGGCAATCATCTTGGCGATATCGGTCATGCCATTCAGAAACTGGCTGAGGGGGTAGGGTACAGCATCGTCAGAGAGTTCTGCGGCCATGGCATTGGCGCAAAATTTCATGAAAATCCACAGGTATTGCATTACGGGCGACCAGGAACCGGTATGGAATTGAAGCCGGGCATGATATTTACCGTGGAACCCATGATTAATGCGGGTAAAGCCGCTATTCGCCATCTCCCAGATGGTTGGACGATTACCACCAAGGATGGTAGCTTGTCTGCGCAATGGGAGCATACTATTCTTGTAACTGAAGATGGTTATGAAGTACTTACCTTATCAGCAGGCGCTCCTGCCAAGCCTGTCTACCGTTTTGCAAGTTAAAATAAATTCATTATCGGAATATTGTAAACTATGATACGAAGCAATCATCGCACGCCTTCCCAGATTCGTCCCGTTACAATCACTCGCCGCTATATCAAGCATGCCGATGGGTCAATTTTGATTGAATGCGGCGACACCAAAGTTGTTTGCACCGCCAGTATCAATGAGCAAGTACCGCCTTTTTTAAGAGGCCAGGGTCAAGGTTGGCTGACTGCTGAGTATGGCATGCTACCGTGTTCAACGCATTCCCGTATGCAACGTGAAGCGGCTAAAGGTAAGCAATCAGGGCGAACTATGGAAATTCAGCGTTTAATTGGCCGTGCTTTGCGTGCTGTGGTGGATTTAAAGAAACTGGGAGAGCGCACGATTCAAATTGATTGCGATGTAATTCAGGCGGATGGTGGAACGCGTACCGCAAGCATTACTGGGGCATTTGTCGCTTTGCACGATGCAGTGGATAAGTTAATTGATCAACAATTGATTAAGTCCACACCTATTCTTGATTACGTGGCAGCCACATCGGTAGGAATTTATCAGGGTTTTCCAGTATTGGACTTGGATTATGCGGAAGACTCCTCGTGTGACACGGACATGAACGTGGTGATGACCGGTGGCCTAAAAATTGTTGAGGTGCAAGGAACAGCAGAAGGAAATGCTTTTAGCCGCACCGAATTAGATAACATGCTGGATATGGCACAATTCGGAATTCAGGAGCTGATTGCAATACAAAAAAAAGCGCTGGTTGTGGATACTACTCATCGTGTGTAAATTGACAAAACTGGTCATTGCTAGCAACAATAAAGGCAAACTGCGTGAGATCGGTGAGTTGCTGGCCCCGCTGGAGATCGAAGTCATACCCCAATCACAATTCGCTGCTGGTGAAGTTGATGAACCGCACCAGACTTTCATTGAAAACGCACTCACCAAAGCCCGTCATGCAAGCAGCTGCTCAAATCTGCCTGCTCTCGCAGACGACTCCGGCATCTGCGTTAATGCCCTTGCCGGTGCACCCGGAGTTAATTCCGCGCGCTTTGCCGGAGAACCCAAATCCGATGATCGTAACAATTTGCAGTTGATCGAAGCGCTGCACGGCAAGGCTGATCGCCACGCGTATTATTACTGTGTAATCGTGCTGGTACGCCATGCCAATGATCCGCAACCGATCATCGTTGACAGCTCATGGCACGGTGAAATCGTAGAACAACCGCGCGGTAGCGGAGGCTTCGGCTACGACCCCTATTTTTATTTGCCGGAACTCGATAAAACCTCAGCCGAATTATCCGCGCAACAGAAAAATAAAATTAGCCACCGCGGTCAAGCGTTGGCGAAACTACTTAAAATTTTACAGGCCGGTAATTTTTAAAAAGCTTCAAACTTGAAATTCAACAAATAAGCTTGAAGAATGCGGTTCCCGGATTTGCCAGGTTTTTTCAATGCGCACAGAATCTTTTTATCAATCTTCCGTTCATTAGCCATATATATTTTCTCTGAATTGCTGCTGAATCAATTCGACTTGCTCCCGATTTTCAATCAATGCATTGACACAATCGCTATCCAGCTTTTCTCCGGCAAGTTGTTTAAGCATATCAAATGCCTTGTCGTTACTCCAAGCGTCTTTGTACGGACGGCGTGAGGTCAATGCGTCAAAAACATCGGCAACAGCAACAATGCGTGCTTCCAGTGGGATTTCCTGGCAGGTTTTTGCGCTGGGATAACCACTTCCATTCACAGCTTCATGGTGAAACTCGGCAATATTTTTTAAAATATCGATGCCGTTAATGCGGTGCAATCCAAAATTTGCAATCAGATCGTCAATCATTTCTCTACCTTTACGCGCATGTGTGTTCATAATCAGTCTTTCTGCACTATCCAGCGGTCCGGGTTTTAATAAGATACTATCGGGTATTGAAATTTTTCCTATATCATGCAGTGGAGAGAACATAAAAATACGTTCTATGTACATATCGTCGAATTGGTATTTATGCGCCAGCGATTCAGCAATTAGGCGGCTATAACGAGACATACGATCAAGATGGCTGCCTGTCTCAGGGTCTCGAAAGTGGGTTATACTGCTGGTTGTTTTAAGGGCGGCGTTCATCATCTTTAGAGCCGAAAGATCATTGATAATCATCAGTGAAATCAGATGACCGAAGACATCCAATATATTCAGCACATTTTCATTGAAAACATCGGTCTGATAAGAATTGAAAAATAAAAAACCAATCAAATCACCTGAATGGAAAATGGGCATGGTGTAGCTTGCGGCATAGCCCTGGCGTCCGATTCTTTGCGTATGCTCATGGCTGCCCTTTTCAAAAGTCACTAAGTTATTGACAACGCGGGGCAGGGCTTTTTCAAGAATTTCCTGTAGCGATGGTGCATCCTCCAGCCGTGCTTGATAATGCGCCAATGGTTTATCATCTCCGCTGCTGTCCACGTAGGTTTTAAGTATCTTGGTTTCAGGATCATAAAGCGTAATCGCGATGCGCGATATAAATGGAAATCTTTCTTGTACCGTGCGGTGTGCACTTACAAGTTTGTCCTTCAAAGGAAGTTGCTTATTCAAATCGTCAAGTTGATCGCGATGGTCAAACATAAAACCAACCCAGCATAAAAAGGCAATTGATGATAACTATAGCTAATTTGAATTTATTTTGCATTTCGTACAAATGCTGATTCTTGTTTTTTTATTTTAGTCTGGCGGCTTGTGGATGGATAACTGTTGTTTCACGGTTATTTCAATTTTCTGTATTGGATAGTAATAAATTATTGCACATGCAATTGGAGTAATCGACCATCTACTGGTATACTTTGGGCGCTTACAATGATAGTGGAATTGTCATTACAAGTTTTATATTTATGGCGGGCCTCCCCGCATTGCAAGATGGTGAATCTGGTCAGGTCCGGAAGGAAGCAGCCACAGCTGTTTATTGCGAGTGCCGGGGGTCTGGCTCGCCGCCAGTTCTTTATTTTTCGGGCTATTTATTTATTTAATCAGTCTTCAAGCCATTCCCAGCTCAATCAATAAAGTGCTAAGTACACAAGTCCTTGCGCGTAAGTGGCGCCCTAAAAATTTCTCTGAATTAACCGGACAAGAGCATGTAGTAAGAGCGCTGACTAATGCGCTTGCGCAAAATCGATTGCATCATGCTTACTTATTAACGGGTACACGCGGAGTTGGCAAAACAACGATTGCGCGAATTCTTGCGAAGTCATTGAATTGTGAAACGGGTGTTACCGCAACACCATGCGGAGTTTGCCCCGCATGCCAGCAGATCGATAGTGGAAACTTTATCGATCTTATAGAATTGGATGCGGCATCTAACACGCAAGTCGATAATATGCGCGAGTTACTGGAAAATGCCATGTACGCGCCAACCAGTTCGCATTACAAGATTTATATTATTGATGAAGTTCATATGCTTTCGAAGTCAGCATTCAATGCAATGCTAAAGACATTGGAAGAGCCGCCTGAGCATGTCAAGTTTATACTAGCAACCACCGATCCGCAGAAAATTCCGGTTACGGTTCTATCACGCTGCTTGCAATTTAACTTGAAGCAAATTCCACAGCAACAAATTGCTGATCGCCTCGAACAAATATTACTGCAAGAAAAAATACCAAGTGATGCGGCATCCTTGCAATTAATCGCACGCGCCGCACAAGGAAGCATGCGCGATGCCCTCAGTTTGCTGGACCAAGCTATTGCTTTTGGCGCAGGTAAAATTGAAGAAACAATAGTGCGCGATATGCTTGGAATCGTTGATCAAGGTCATATCTTTGATTTATTGGAAGCTTTGGCGCAAAAAAACGGTTTACGATTGTTAGCATTGGCTGATGCCATGGAAGCCCACTGCTACGCATTTGATTCAGTTTTACAAGATGTGGCGGCCTTATTGCACCGTATTGCGTTAATTCAAACCGTCTCACAAGCGATTAGTGAAGACACTCCCGGCTATGCACGTACTGTCTCTCTGGCAAGAACTTTTAAACCTGAAGATATTCAATTGTTTTATCAAATCGCATTGCATGGACGCAATGATCTGAGTTTAGCACCTGATGAATATGCCGGCTTCACTATGACGATCATGCGGATGTTGACATTTATGCCAGATGAATGGGATAACAATCTGCACATATTACAAGCGCCGGCAACGGAAAATAATCAATCTACAACGAGTGATGGCGCAGTGTGCGGAAAGATGGAACAAGCCTCACAACACCCGGAGCAAACTCCTGTCATGGATTCAGCCAGCCTGAATTGGCCACAGTTGGTTCAGCACTTAAAACTGACTGGAATGGCAAAAATGTTAGCACATCACAGCGAAGCTAAATTTCTTTCTGCGGAAAAAATTGAACTGTGCGTTCCGGAAATGCATAAGCACTTACTGGACAAGAAATACCAGGATAAAATTCAAACAATGTTGAATAATTATTTTGGCAGGACTGTGGCGCTTAATTTTTCCATCGATAATGATGTCGCAGAGCAGATTCCGGCTGCGATACTGCAGCGCCAACAACAACAAAAGCAGGCAGAAGCCATTGCAGCGATTGAGGAAGATGCGACTGTACAAGACTTGATCGATCAGTTCGATGCACGATTAATCGTTCCTTCAATTAAACCTATTAACAATAAAGGAGGCAGTAAAAATGAGAGGTAATATAGGAAATATGATGAAACAAGCGCAAATGGTACAAGAAAATATGCGTCAAATGCAGGAAAAACTTGCAACAATTGAAGTGGAAGGCCAATCTGGTGCCGGTATGGTCAAAGTCGTTATGACGTGCCGGCATGATGTTAAAAGGGTCGATATTGATAGCAGTCTTATCGGCGACGACAAGGAAATGCTTGAAGATCTTGTGGCGGCAGCTTTTAACGATGCAGTGCGCCGAGTTGAATCAACCACCCAGGAAAAAATGGCGGAATTCACCAGTGGATTGGGGTTGCCTGCGGGTTTCAAACTGCCTTTTTAAGGCAGCCGATGCAAAAGAAAGTGGCGAATTTGATTAGTTTATGCGCTCAAAACTTAGCTAAAACTCACAATAACCGTTATCTTTGAACCAAAACACGGCATCTTTTAGTGCTTCAATGGCGGGACGGTACTGATAACCCAATTCACGGCACGCCTTTTCACTGGAGAAAAACATGAGCTTCTTAGCCATGCGTATACCATCCAATGTTGCTCTCGGTTCAGAATGCGTGACGGTGGCGATTTTTTCCATGCACCATGCTATTGGTAGCATTAAATTTGCGGGCAGTTTGATACGGTTGGTTGTTACTCCGGTTATTTCATCAATGCTATTCAGAATCTGTAATAACATCATGTTATCACCGCCCAAAATATAACGCTCACCATACTTGCCATGTTGAAATGCCAGTAAATGCCCATAGGCAATATCGTCCACGTGCGCAATATTCAAACCGGTATCGATATAGGCAGGCATGCGCCCGCTGATCGTGTCCAGCACAATACGACCGGTAGGTGTAGGCCGAACATCGCACGGACCGATAGGCGTGGATGGATTGACGATGATTATAGGTAGTTGATAATCGTTAGTTAACTTTTTTACAACCTGCTCGGCCTGATATTTTGAACGTTTGTAATATCCCGCAATAGTCGCGAAGTTACAAGGCGTTTCCTCAGTAGCCGGTGAACCATCCGCAGTTAAGCCCAAGGTGGCGACACTACTGGTGTAAACCATACGTTTTATACCAGCTTTTGCAGCAGCCATAATAAGCGCTTGTGTGCCGTCCACATTAATCGCATTCATTGTTTGCGGATCAGGAACCCATAGACGATAATCGGCGGCGACATGAAATAAATTGTCGCAATTTTTAACAGCTTGACTAAGCGAGTGATGATCCAGCAAGTCACCTTCAGATATTTCTATAGGCAGATTCTCAAGATTTTTCCGGTTGCTGTTAGGCCTTACTAATACTCGCACTTCATGTCCGGCAGTCAGCAGGCAGCGCATCACAGCCGAACCAAGAAATCCAGTTGCACCTGTAACGAGTGACTTCATAGGCTACCGGTTTTTTGCTTGATCATTGAGCAAAATTTCTTTATGTATTTCAGCATCAGGAAGATTTCTGGAAATAAGCTTAAAAAGTAAATCGAGTGTTTTATCATAGCGTGCGAATAAACTGGTAACAATGATTGTGGCTTTGACATTGCTTCGGGTTATTTTAACTTGCACGCCTTCAGAGAAATCCCGGTTTCGGTTGATTTTGTTGAGTGTCAAGATTGCCATTCCGATTGCCCATAGGCAGAAACGCCGAATTCCTGTTTCTTGAGGAGGAATCAAGCTGGTATAGTGCAAAGCATTTTGTAAATGGCTTTTAGCAATACCTAATAATTCTGCTAATCCTGCTTGAAAGTTTATATCGGACATTCCAGGATGCATATCTTGGAGATTAAATCCATGCTTGGCAAAAATATCTTGAGGCAGCCAGCAAGCACCGCGCCTGCGATCATCCCAAATATCCTTGAGGATATTCGTCATCTGCAATCCTTGCCCGAAGGATACCGAAAGCTTCATTAATGCCGCTTTATGTGTATTGATTTCCGGTGAGTAATCACAGAAAAGCTCGGTTAGCATTTCACCCACTACGCCTGCGACATAATAGCAATATCGATTCATCGCAAGCAGATTTTCCAATCCCTGTAAAGATTCGGTTTCTTGAAAATCAGACATGCCTTGCGCCATGATGCGAACACAACGCTCCAGTGCATTGCGTTGTGTAGGGTTGAAACTATGTGTAATGCGAATAATTGCAGGCGTATTTTTAATTAAATCATGTTCAGCCGGAATGGTATGGTCGGAGAGAAGAGGATATAACTTTTGTGCAAATTCCTCAGCTGATGCACGGCCGCAAACTACGTCAGCAAACATCTGCGATAGGTGCCGGGTTTGTTCAGAAGTTAAAGCATTGTCGTCTTCAATCGTGTCGGTAATTCGGCATAAAAGATAGGCATTGCCGATAACGCGGCACAGTGCGCCAGGTAATTGTGGAATCGTTAAGGCGAATGTGCGTGATACTCCTTGCAGGATATGATCCTGATACTGCTCATCATCAATTAAAGATAAAGTCGTCATTACTGATATATCGTGGGGCAATAAACATAATACATTAATTGTGTATGCGGTCAGATTTTATGCAATTTATCACGGAAGTATTGCCTCGTTCGCGAGCAATTCGTCGATTGTTTCACGCTTCCGGATAACATGAACAGTGTCTTTATCTACCATGACTTCGACAGCACGTGGCCGGGTATTATAATTTGAACTCATACTCATACCATATGCCCCTGCGGACATTACAGCCAATAAATCACCCTGTGCCACACCAAGTTTCCGGTCGTGGCCTAAAAAATCTCCCGATTCACATACCGGACCCACTACCTGATAGTTTTTGGTTTCTGTTGATGCTTTGTTGACCGGAAGAATATCATGATAAGCATCGTACAATGCAGGTCGCATCAAATCATTCATTGCCGCATCAACTATGACAAAATCACGGTCAGGTGTATTTTTGAGATATTCAATGCGCGTCAGTAGCAAGCCTGAATTGCCAACCAAAGAACGGCCTGGTTCAATTAAGATGCGCTGCTTAATGTGGCCAGCAGTATCGCACAATGCCGTAACATAATCCCGAACGCTTGGCGGTCTTTCATTAGCATAACGGATACCCAACCCGCCGCCTAAGTCCAAATGTGAAATCGCTAATCCAAGTGATTCCAATTTCTTAAGCAGATTAAGTAACTTGCCGCTTGCTTGCAGAAATGGCTCAAGCGCAGTCAATTGCGAACCAATATGACAGTCAAGCCCAGTAAAACGGATATGCGGGAAACATTGCGCAGATTGATAAATTCTTTCAGCTTCGTCTATCGGGATTCCAAATTTATTTTCCTTTAGGCCAGTCGAAATATATGGATGGGTTCTGGCGTCGACGTCCGGGTTTACACGCAAACTAACGGGTGCAATTTTGCCTATTAGTCCGGCAGTCTGGTTTAAAGCAATTAATTCGCTTTCTGATTCGACATTAAAACATAAAATATCGGCTTCCAAAGCCATGCGCATTTCATTGATGCTTTTGCCGACTCCAGAAAAAACGGTTTTCTTCGGGTCTCCGCCAGCCCTAATAACGCGATGTAACTCACCGCCCGAAACAATGTCGAAACCACTGCCAAGCCGTGCCAGCAAATTGAGTATGGCAATATTTGAGTTCGCTTTTACTGCATAACAAATCAAATGATCGCGATTCTTAAAAGCGTGATCAAATTCCAGATAAACTTGAGTTAAAGCAGCTCGCGAATATACATAACAAGGTGTGTCAAATTTTTCGGCTATCTGTTGTAAGGGTACTGATTCTGCGAAGAGTTCGTTGCCGCGATAGCCAAATGCATGCGAATCGCTCATTTTTTCTCAGTTTCCGTAGATGACGAACGAGTGACATCATCAGCAGGCGGTAAATATAACGGCCCCTTCAAACCACAAGCACTAAGAAGGTAAGTAAATAATAGGGTAATGAGTAATAAACGCACAGCAAGACCTTTCTAACAATGTGTTATTGGATACTAACATAAGGAGCATGCCCAGTTAACCTGACATATGAGCATTTTCTGAATAACTGATAGTGTTACCGGGGCGGCAGTTGCATGGCTAACCACTCAATTAATTCTCCAATTAATTGATTCCCTGCAGAACTGAATGCCAAAACAGCACCGGCTGCATCTGCATCCGGGGCTTCTTTTTTGAGGGTGAAATCTTTTTGTGCAAGCACATTGCGCGAGCCTCGTTCAATTAAGCTGGCACGAAGACCAATGATTACATGACTGTCGTTCATCGTATCAAATGCCTGGATGAATTCCTCTAATTCAAGATGCAAGATGTAATCAGTTTTAGCTGTACTGCTGTTTTTGACAACTTGTTCGCCTGTATTGGTTATGATGCGGTCACGAATAATTTGCGTCATTATGATTGCAGGCGGGGCTCTCCAGCGGCTGTTGGCATAGGTATATGCTTGCGATGGGCTATGATAAAGCAGGCGATATTGAATCGCGGTATTATCCAGCCATGATGGCGCCGCAGCATCAGTAACCAGCAGGCTTTTTCTTTTTTGGTTTAAGGATTGTGATTCATTTTGCGAGGGATGGTGTTGTACACCAAAATCATATACCGCAATATTTGATGTTGCTGGCTTGTATAAAGCAGCACAGCCTGATAACAAATAAAAAATGGGAATCAATACCAGTGATTTTATCATCGTACACTTCCTGCTGGCGGAACAAAACCTGCTTCCCCAGGCCCAGGGGAAACATTCGGACGGCCAAATATCAGGCTTTGCGGATGTTCTTCTAACTGATGAAGAACCCGATCCAGATTCTTTGAGTTTCGTGCGATGCTAATACTAACGTTATGTAATTCCGGAATCGTTGCTGCCAATTCCTGGGCGCTTTGCGACAAACTGTCAAAAATACCTTCCTTCTGGTTGGCTTTGGTTGCTGCGAGATTAATTTCGCCTAATAATTGATCCAGGCGCTTAACTAAGGTCGCGGATTCGATCGTTAATTCCGTGAAGGATTGCAGTATCGGTTGCAGATGTCCTGCAATACCATCAAAATTCCTTGTTGCTTTTTCAATATTTTGCAAAATTTTTGCAACCTGCGCTTGATTCTGATCATCCAATAGTTGGTGCATTTTTAATACTAATTGATTGACATTGCTCAATAAGTCTTGACCGTATCCGGTGACCTCATCCAGTAATGAACGGCGCATTGGTATGGGGGTATCCGGCGGCAATTGTTCATAATGCGTGCCATCATCATTCAACTGCACATAAGCCAATCCCGTCACGCCTTGATATCCGAGCTGAGCATATACTGATTTACTGAGTGTGACATTTTCATTAATTAAAATATGGATAAGAATTTGCCTTAAATTACTAGGATTAAATTCAATTTTCTCGACTTTACCGATATTGACGCCACGAAAATGTACGGCAGATTGAGGATTCAAACCGCTTACCGACTCCGTGGTAACAACCTGGTACGAATTGTATTGTATATTGCTGCCGCTGAATCGCATGGCAATCAAGGCTACAGCGATGCTTAAGATAATGACGAATAAGCCAGCTACGAGAGTATGGGCACGGTTTTCCATAATTGCTCCGGAGAATTTTTCTGTGCAAACTTGTGGTGCATACTTTTAAAAAAAGTTGAAATGAAAGGATGCTGGAAATGGCATATTTCGTCGATGGACCCGGTAGTAATGACTTGTTGGTCAGCCAGCACAGCAATGCGGTCGGATAAAGCTACTAATGTATCAAGGTCATGTGACACCATTACGATAGTTAAATCCATTTCCTTACGCAAGGTCAAAATCAATTCCACAAAACTTTCGCTTAATTCCGGGTCCAATCCGGCTGTTGGTTCGTCCAGAAACAACAATTCCGGATCCAATGCCAGAGCCCGCGCTAACGCGACGCGTTTGATCATGCCGCCCGATAATGCAGCGGGCATTTTGTCAGCATGCTCCGGGTCTATTGCTACCATATTCAATTTAATCATGACCAAGTCACGAATCAAATTTTCATCCAGTAAATGGAGTTCTCGCAGCGGCAAAGCAATATTATCGAACACTGTTAAGGCGCTAAATAAAGCGCCATGTTGAAAAAGCACGCCACAACGATTATGAATATTTTGTTTCAAGCGACGATCTGCCAAAATTTTCACGCTGCCTTGAGCCGGTTTTTCCAACCCCAGCATTTGACGCAGCAAGGTTGTTTTTCCACTTCCTGAACCGCCGATAAGGGTTAAGATTTCTCCGCGATAAACACTTAAGTTGACGTTCTGATGCACCACATGATTACCAAAACGGGTATGCAGCGCTTTAATTTCAATTATAGGTTCTTTATTTTTCATTAACTTGTGAGCCCTATATCAGAAAATACCACAGCAAAAATGGCATCGATAATGATAACCATCGTGATAGCGGCTACAACGGAGGAAGTTGTACCAGCACCCAGGCTTTCTGTATTGGGTTTGATTCTCAAGCCGAAATGACATGCAATCAATGCTATTGTCATCCCGCATACCACTCCCTTTCCTAGTCCCAGCCAAAGATTGCCGATCGGTACCGAGTCCGGTAATGCAGTAATAAAATATTGATAACTCAAACCTAATTGTAATTCTGCCGCCACCATGCCGCCAAGCAACGCCATTGCACTGGTCCAAGCAACCAACAATGGCATGGCAATTCCCAGACCAATAACTTTAGGAAGAATCAAACGTTGACTGTGAGAAATACCCATAACGGTTAAAGCATCGAGCTCTTGTGTTACGCGCATGACGCCTAACTGCGCAGTCATCGATGATCCAGACCGGCCTGCTACCAAAATTGCAGCCAGCATGGGACCCAACTCGCGAATGATACTTATACCCAAGATGTTGATAATAAATATATCAGCTCCAAATAATTGCAATTGCTTGGACGATAAATAGCTTAATACAATACCAATCAGAAATCCGACCAGAGCTGTAATGCCAAGAGCTTGTGCACCGGTGCGGAATAAATTTGCAGAAATTTCTTTCCACGGAATATACACGGGGTGACGGATTAAATAATTTACATCGATAAATAATCGACCGATGAGGGCGATGAGTCCTGTGGTATGTTGCCACAACAGCAGCGCAAGCTGTCCCAAATGGGTTACTGGCCATAGCATATCGCGATGCAAAGCATCGGTTTGTAAGCGGGGAAGGCGTTCTAACCGATCGAGCATTATCTCATGCTCAGGACGCAATTCAATGTGCTTGGGACGTTGCGCTTGCCATGCACGCCATAACATTGTCACGCCAACGCTATCCATTTGCCGAATACCCGTTAAATCCCAATACAAATTCGTGTTTGCGGCTTGCCGGGATAATTCGTTTGTCAAGGCTTCCAAGTTATGTTCGAGTGCTGACAAGGTGTAGTTGCCCAACAATAGAATGCGTTGAGTGCCTTGTACGTCACTCAACTGGTACCATTGGGTCAGCATTGGAGAAGCTTGCATGCACTTGAGCTTGGTAAAATTGAGAAATATGCCAAATGGACATAATAAGTAATATCCGTTTGGCAATTAATTGTTAAACACCTAGCAAATAACCGGTTCACAGAAAGCTGTTTGTTTAACAAGCGGTTGAAAATTTTTGTATCGATTCACTCAAAACGTTATTCAATGACCTGCCAAGGGCAAACATTGTATATCTTTTTCTGATGACAGTTGATAGTGTTATTACGATTTATTTATTTCACCTGGGCCATTTCAGCGCGCGTTATGGCCGGATTACTCGCAAAGTAGTTTTTTATCCCTAGAAAAACCGCATCCGCCATTTTGTTTTGATAATGCTGCGTGCGCAATTTTTCTTCTTCCTTAGGATTACTCAAAAACGCCGTTTCAACCAAGATAGATGGAATATCCGGTGATTTAAGCACGGCAAAACCGGCTTGCTCGACATTCCTTTTATGTAAATGATTAATATCGCCCAAATGCTTCAAAACATGTTCAGCCAGTTTAACGCTGTCATTAATGGTTGCATTGAGTGAAAGATCAAGCAGCAATTCTTTGATATCTTTAGATTTTGATGTGATATCGATGCCTCCCATCAAGTCATTGTCAACGCTGTTTTCCTTGTTGGCCAGCCAATTTGCTGTGGTTGAAGTGGCACCGTGCTCCGATAAAGTAAATACCGAAGAACCGTGCGCGTGCGTTTTAGGATTGGCATCGGCATGAATCGAAACGAAGAGATCGGCATTGGCGCGACGCGCGTTAATGCGGCGTTGCGGCAGGGAAATATAGTAATCACCATTACGCGTCAATATGGCGCGCATATTCGGTTCTTTGTCAATTCGCTCTTTTAACTTTCTGGCAATGGCAAGGGTAACATCTTTTTCATAAGTACCTTGATAACCGATCGCACCGGGATCTTTACCGCCGTGACCAGGATCGATAGCAATAATTATCATCCTGGGAATTTTTACGGGCTTACGGTTTTTTGCAACTTGCAGGCTAATAGGCTGCTTAGGCTCAATCGCTTGCGGTTTAGGTGGTAGTTGGTCAAGCAAATTGTTTTGAATGGTTTGTTCATTACTACCTTGCATCAGCGCGGCTACCAATTCATCCAGCTTATCGCCATAGGTTTGGGGTTCGGCATTAGCTTCCGTGTGAACATGTATATCAGTTTTTGCCGCCTTTTCAGGGTGATAAATATCTAATACTAATCGATATGCATAATTATCCTTAGGAGCGACCACGAATGTCCGCGGCACTACATTTGCCTTAAGATCGAAAACAAGTCGAATGACATCGGGCTTAAATTGTCCGATCCGCATTTTTTGAACAAAAGGATCAATCGCATCGATTTTTTGTGGTAACCCCGTAAGCACAGAAGATAATTTAGTGTTGCTTAAATCGATAATGACTCGGTGTGGATTATCGAGCATGCTTAGCTCATATTGAAGCGGCTGATTGGATTCCAAAGTGATACGCGTATAGTCGGGGGTTAAACCAACTTCGGCCGATCTGATCGTGGCATCTGCAGCTGATAAGGGTTGATGCAAAAAAATGATCGAGAAGAGGCAAACTACTGTGCAGCAGGCTTTAAATAATTTTTTTGCAATGGCAACAAAAGACACGCCATTATTTGCAATGGTTAGGCGTTGCTCTGGTACTTCCAATGTGCTAAGCATTGTTTTCCTGTTTTTGTTCCTGCTTGAATTTCAATATTTCTACCCGTTGTGAGAATCTTGAGAAAGATATGTAAATCAGCCCTGGGTAACATTTCGCCTGCTTTCTCAGGCCACTCGACTAAACAAATCGAACTGGCATTAAAGTATTCACGAAAGCCTGCTTCTTCCCATTCCAGACAATCATTGAATCGATAAAAATCAAAGTGATACAAGTATAACCTAGAAATTTTATAGATTTCAACTAAATTATAAGTCGGACTTTTAACGATATGTGTGTATCCGAGCCCGTGTAAAATACCGCGTGTGAGGGTGGTCTTGCCGGCGCCCAGATCACCGGAAAGATAAACGGTTAAACCGGCATGCAACATCGCCGCCAATTGTCTGCCAAGATGGTGCGTTGCTACTTCATCAGCCAAATAACAAGTAAAGTTTGATATGGATTCGGAGTTCATAAAATAATTAGTATGCAAAAAGATACCTCTACACAATTGTCAGATTACACAGCTTTGGCGGATAACATAAGATTCTGGAGCAAATCGCTTGGTTTCCATGACACCCGCATTGCAGATGTAAACGCCGATATGTCGGCAGTAGAAGCGGGTTTATTCGCATGGCTGGAACAAGGTTATCACGGTGATATGGATTATATGGCGAAACATGGAACAAAACGCACCCGGCCAACTGAACTTGAGCCGCAAACGCAGCGCATTATTTCGGTATGCATGAATTATGCACCACCTGCAGCAAAAAATAGCTGGGATGTTATTCATTCTGGTAATCAAGCATTTATTTCACGCTATGCATTAGGGCGCGATTACCATAAAGTCGTGCGCGCCCGTCTGCAACAATTAGCCGATAAAATTACAGACGCCATCGGCCCCTTTCATTACCGTGTATTTTCCGACAGCGCACCGGTAATGGAAGTCGCTTGGGCGCAGAAATCCGGTTTAGGCTGGCGAGGCAAGCATACCTTGCTTTTATCACGGCAAGCCGGATCCATGTTTTTTCTTGGCGAAATGTATGTCGACCTACCGTTGCCTGTCGATGAAGTAATAGGGGATTATTGCGGCAGTTGTTCACGATGTATCGATATATGCCCGACACAGGCGATTATTGCGCCTTACCGGCTAG
Source organism: Nitrosomonas sp. (assembly GCA_008015565.1). Lineage (GTDB taxonomy): Bacteria > Pseudomonadota > Gammaproteobacteria > Burkholderiales > Nitrosomonadaceae > Nitrosomonas. The sequence continues at coordinate 20,427 of SSFV01000066.1, forward strand.
ACGCGCGCCGTTGTATTTCTTATTTGACCATTGAGTTTAAAGGCAGTATACCCGAACCGTTACGTCCTCTGATCGGCAATCGTATTTATGGTTGTGACGACTGTCAGTTAGTATGCCCGTGGAATAAGTTTGCCAAAATTACCAATGAAAACGACTTTCACGTCCGTCATGGTTTGGATGATATATTGCTGGTGGAATTATTTGGCTGGGATCTACAAACATTTGAAGCCAAATTGGCCGGTAGTGCAATCCGCCGCATTGGATATATTCAATGGTTACGCAATATCGCCATCGGTCTGGGGAATGCGCCATATTCGATAGATATCGTCAGATCTTTGCAAGCCCGGTCGGATGATTCCTCTGCATTGGTACGCGAACATGTGCAATGGGCGCTGCGGCAGCAAAGTAAAAAAACAACAATTAAGGAAGGGTAATTTATGAGCAAACGATCGCTTATCGGTACACCGCTGAGTTTATCCGCGACAAAAGTCATGCTGCTAGGCAGCGGCGAGCTTGGCAAAGAAGTTATTATCGCGCTGCAACGTTTCGGTGTCGAAACCGTTGCAGTTGACCGTTATGCAGATGCGCCGGGACATCAAGTGACGCACCGTGCATATGTGATAAACATGGCCGATGGTCTCGCGCTCCGGACCCTGATAGAACAGGAACGCCCCGATATTATCGTTCCGGAAATCGAGGCGATTGCCACCGATATCTTGATAGAAATCGAGCAAACCGCATTTGCAACGGTAATTCCAACCGCACGCGCCGCGAAGTTGACAATGAATCGCGAAGGTATACGTTGTTTGGCTGCGGAAACGCTGAATTTATCGACATCTCCGTATGCATTTGCCAATAGCTTGGTGGAACTGAGGTCGGTGATCGATAACAAAATCGGCTATCCGTGTATCGTTAAACCGGTGATGTCATCTTCCGGCAAAGGACAATCTCGCATCGATCATGCCGGGGAAGTGGACACGGCCTGGCATTATGCAGCCAGTGGCGGCCGCGTTGATCAAGGGCGTGTAATCGTCGAAGGCGTCATTGACTTTGATTATGAAATCACGCAATTGACGGTGCGCGCACTCGACGCGGATGGTCGCGTCAAAACACATTTCTGCGAACCGGTAGGGCATGTGCAGGTGCATGGCGACTACGTCGAGAGCTGGCAGCCGCAAGCCATGTCGCCTGTTGCTTTACAACGTTCACGCGAGATTGCCCGTAAAATTACTGATAATCTTGGCGGCTTGGGCATTTTCGGTGTGGAACTGTTTATCAAAGGCGACAACGTGTGGTTCAGTGAAGTCAGTCCACGGCCCCACGATACGGGCATGGTGACGATGTGCAGTCAGCGGCAAAGTGAATTTGAATTACATGCCCGTGCTATCTTGGGTTTACCGGTAGATACAGCGCTGCAAGAACCTGGTGCGAGCGCCGTGATTTACGGTCAGCTCGAAGCTAAAGGTATTGCCTTTTCCGGTATGGTTGAAGCGCTCAGTGTTCCGCAAAGCGATATCCGCTTGTTCGGTAAACCTGAATCGTTCAAACGCCGCCGTATGGGCGTCGCACTGGCTAACGGCAAAGACACTGACGAAGCAAGGAGTCGTGCTAAACTTGCGGCAAGCCGAGTAATACCGATCAAACTTTAAGTTTTAACATTAATTAATTACCAAGAATTAGGGATAACCATGACGATTGAACAACTCTATGCCAAACATAACATTGCAGGTCAGCTTGAAATTATTGCCGGTAAAGGCGGCTTACCCATGATTCAGGTAAAAACTTCCAAAGCTACCGCATTGATTTCAGTTTATGCCGGGCAAGTATTGTCATTCAAGCCGGCCAACGAGTTCGAAGATATGATGTTTCTAAGTGAAAAAGCATATTATCAGGATGGTAAAGCGATAAAGGGTGGCGTGCCAATATGCTGGCCGTGGTTTGGCGCAGACCCGCAAGGAAAAGGTCCCGCACATGGTTTTGTGCGCAATCGTTTGTGGCATCTGGTCGCTACCGAGGAGACTGCCAATGGCGACATCGAAGTTACGCTCGGTTTGACAGACACGCCCGAAACGCTGGCAATTTGGCCATACTCTTTCGTATTGACCCAGGAAATTGTAATTGGCAATTCATTAAATTTGTCGCTGACTACGCGCAACACCGGTACCGGAAAATTCTCGATTACCCAGGCATTTCATACTTATTTTAAAGTGGGCGATATTGCACAAACCCAAGTGCTGGGGCTGGAAGGGTGCGCTTATACCGACAAAGCGGATAATGGCACACAAAAACAACAACTCGGCGCGGTAACGATTAACTCGGAAGTGGATCGCATTTATACGAATGCGGGTAGCACCTTGACAATCGAAGATGGCGCCCTGCAACGCAGTATCCAAATTACCTCACAAGGCAGTAAAACCGCAGTCGTATGGAATCCGTGGGAGAAAATTTCCAGAGAAATGGCTGATTTGGAGGATAACGATTATCAACGCTTATTGTGTGTTGAAACGACCAATGCTGCTCAAGACACCGTGGAAGTCGCTCCGGACAACGAATGCCGGATAGCGGTCAATTACCAGATAATTCGTTAAATTAAGGGGTAATTGCCGATGCTTTGAAGGAATCAAGCAAACAAATGGATTTATTGTGGCTGTATGCTTACTCAGTAAGAAACCCATGCCGCAGATTAACTTAGTTTCCTTCATCGGCACAGGCAAATACAAATACAAATACAAATACAAATACAAATACAAATACAAATACAAATACAAAGTTAGTATTATTCAATATTCTGCACTTGCTCGCGCATTTGCTCGATAATTACTTTAAGTTCCATCGAAATCCGGGAGATTTCCAAATCGACAGATTTGGAACCGAGGGTGTTGGCTTCGCGATTAAGTTCTTGCATCATGAAGTCAAGCCTTTTGCCCACGGATCCGCCTTTCTTCAGAATTCGCTCCACTTCATCCAAGTGCGCCTGCAATCGCGATAATTCTTCGTCGACATCGATTTTGCCGGCAAAAAGGGTAATTTCCTGACGGATGCGATCATCTTCCAGATTGCCCAGGGCTTCTTCTATCCGGGCGCGGAGTTTTTCCTCAAAAGTGGCCATGAGCGATGGGATACGAGGAATTGCGTTTTGCAAGAGCCGGCGCATCTGATTGATACGTTCAGACAAAACGAATTTAAGTTTATTGCCTTCGCGCGTACGGGAATCTCTCAAATCGGCAAGCGCAGTTTGTAACAATCCAATGCAAATTTTACCAAGCTCGTCAAATGGTAAATTGTCATTGCCTAGTATCCCCGGCCATTGCAATATTTCAGTAACCGTTAAGGATCGTGCATTTGGGTAACGCGCTTTAACAGTCTGTTCCAATTCCAATAATTTCTCAAAAATGGCGTTATCAAGCTGCAAAGAGCCGGTATTATTGGTTACCGGCGAGAAATTGAGCCGGCACTCAATCTTTCCGCGGCTTAGTTGTGTAGTCAGTATTTCACGCATAGCCGCTTCTTGTTTACGAAAATCATCCGGCAATCGAAACTGGATATCGAGATAACGGTTATTGACGGATCGAAGTTCCAAACTGAATGAACCATAAGGTGTGTCTTGCGACGCTGAGGCATAGCCAGTCATGCTAAAGATCATGGTTGTGATTTTTCGGGTGTTGAGGTTAAAGAAGGCAGCAAATCATCGAGTAAAAAGCCCAAGCCGCATGAAGAGGGCGCTGGTTTGTTGTCAAGCAATCCCATTGCCGTAAAAGGCTTATTTTTATTAGCGGAATCAAATACGATGCGGTTGGCATCAATGTATACGCGGTCTCCAGGCGCATTCAGGCGCCAAAGATTGGGGATTTTTTCATACGGCTGATGCAGGCAATAAGCCAGGCTGTCGCCATGAATAACTAACACCGGTTTCTTGAATTCTGCTGACCTACGGCTGATTAATGCGCGAATTGCGAGATAACCGTCGCAATCTGATCGAATCTCCGCTGTACAAACCGGCTTATTATCGCTTTCGTTTTCATAAATATCGGCGTGGAATGCAATCACAACGGCTTGAATCATCGGCTGCGATATTGCGGTGTCGAATAACTGTTGTAACCATTCTTCATTGAATTTGTCGCGGCTGTCAGCAGCATCGAGCGCATCTTTGATCGGGCTGCGATGGATTTGGGCTCTGCCATTATTGGTGCCGGGCAAATGCAAGGAAGCAAAAAGCACTTGATCGATTTTCCATCGTGCGTTTTCAATAAAATCTTGCTGCCGGATCAAGCCGGGAATGTCTTTGCTTAATTGCAATTCATCTTGTTGAAAGAAAATTTGCCGCAGATAAGCCAGTCTTTCCAGTTCATCGTAACGCTGCGAGAAATTTAACGAAAGCCGGTCACAATCGGTCCAGTCATTATCACCAGGTGTGTAAACCGTTTTATGCGGGTTTAATTGTGCAATTTGCCGGTAACGATCCTTAAACAACTCGTCACTGCAACTTGCCCGGGCTAGCTTGAAATCGCCCAGATGAATCAGTACCGGCGGATTGAGTGCTTTGATAGCTTTAGCAATGGCGCCATCGGGCTGTTCGAGTAACGCATATTCGCTATCGCTATAAGGCATATCACCGATCACAGCAAACCGGGTTGGTTTTTCAGGTGCCGCTAGTGCGAAACTTCCGCTGACAAATAGCGGTAAAAACCAGCCTAGCAATAACATATAAAACAATAACAGTTGAATCACTTAGATCGCCTCACGAATGTGGCTCTGAAAGACTAATCCTGCATGCTCGCGCAATTTATGAAAACGAATGGCAGGCCAGTTTTCTTTGGCCACGTCCAATTCCGCGCTGAATGCCGCCAAGAAGGCCGGAGCATCGACAGCATCATAGGCGATACGATGCGCATTGGCTTCAATAAACCGCTGTAATTCACGCGGCTCATCAGAAGTGACCCAACGCGCCAATTGGTATTTGGCGGGAGCGATACGAGCGGTTACTGCATATTCATGTTGCAGACGATGCGTCACAACTTCAAATTGCAAAATACCCACTGCGCCGAGTAACAATATATTGCCTAAATGCGGACGAAATACTTGGATAGCGCCTTCTTCGCCCAACTGCATTAATCCCAGTTTAAGTTGCTTGCTGCGTAGCGGATCAGCAATTTCCACGGTGCGAAATATTTCCGGTGCAAAAAAAGGCAAGCCGGTAAATTGCAATACTTCCCCTTCAGTTAACGTATCACCCAATTGCAATGTGCCGTGATTGGGTATGCCGATAATGTCTCCTGGATAGGCTTCCTCGACAATATCGCGGCGCTGCGATAAGAATGACACCACCGTGCTGGTGCGAACATCTTTGCCATTACGAGCCACCTTTAGATTCATGCCGCGCTTGAAATGTCCGGAACAAACCCGCACAAATGCGATACGGTCACGGTGAGCAAGATTCATGTTGGCTTGAATTTTGAATACCATGCCGGAAAATTTCTTCTCATTGGGAGAAACTTCCCGCTGCAGCGCGTTACGCGATTCTGGCGGCGGTGCCAGATCGACCAGGGCATCGAGAATTTCTTTAACGCCGAAGTTGTTGATAGCCGAGCCGAAAAAAACGGGTGTTTGCTGACCGGCCAGGAATTGCTCGTGGTCAAATGCGGGTGTAGCCCCTTTGATCAAATCGATTTCCTGCAGCGCGTTAGGTAAATCGGACGCAAAGCGCTCTTGAATGTGCGGATCGTCAAAATAGGCAATCATTTCATCGCCGCTTACACGGTCCGATCCCGGTTCGAAGATGCGCATATTGTTTTGCCGCAAATCACATACACCGTGGAAATTCTTACCCATACCGACGGGCCATGTAAACGGAATTGTTGCCATCCCCAATGTACGTTCGATTTCGTCAATCAGATCGAGCGGTTCACGCACTTCGCGATCCATCTTATTGACAAACGTAACAATCGGCGTGTTACGGGCACGGCAAACTTCTAGCAAGCGCAATGTCTGCGCTTCCACACCATTGGCAGCATCGATAACCATCAAAGCGGCATCGACGGCGGTAAGCACGCGATAAGTGTCTTCGGAAAAATCCTGATGGCCGGGTGTGTCCAGTAAATTGATAACGCAATGGCGGTATTCCATCTGCATTACCGAACTGGCAACCGAAATACCGCGTTGCTTTTCGATTTCCATCCAATCAGACGTGGCATGCCGGCTTGCTTTCCGCGCTTTCACGCTACCGGCGATATGAATGGCGCCGGCGTACATCAAAAGCTTCTCGGTTAAAGTTGTTTTTCCCGCATCGGGGTGTGAAATAATGGCGAAAGTACGGCGGCGCGTTACTTCTTCAGGAATACTCATAGTTTTTCGAAATAGGTTCCGGTTGATAAAGAAAACAATGGGTGGAATGCGTTGCGCTTAATTTGCTGGCAGACGGGTAGCTTTCGCGGCACACCGGCATTGCATGCGGACAGCGCGGATGAAAATGACAACCCTGCGGCGGTGCAATAGGCGAAGGCAAATCACCTTTTAACTGAACAACTTGCCGGTCACCGTCTGCATGAATTTGCGGGACGGCAGACAGCAGTGCCTGAGTATAAGGGTGCTTGGGGCTACCAAGCACTTCATCGATATGTCCGCGCTCAACAATCCGTCCTAAGTACATCACAGCAATTTCATCGGCCAGATATTCAACAACAGCAATATTGTGGGTAATAAACAAAAATGCAAGTCCTAAATTATTTTGCAGCGATTTGAGCAGATTCAGAATTTGTGCTTGCACGGATACATCCAGAGCGCTGGTAGGTTCATCGCAAATCAGTAATTTAGGATTAACCGCCAAAGCGCGGGCTATCGCGATCCGTTGCCGCTGCCCGCCGGAAAATTCGTGCGGATAGCGCCATTTTACCTCAGCAGGCAAGCCGACACGCTGCAATAATGCATCGATTTCTTTCTCCCGGTTATAAGAAGCTGAATGTTCGACGCCGAGGTGATTTATTTTGTCAATGTTCAATGCATCCATGCCTTCCCGCAGAATTTCAATAATGCGCATGCGGGGATTGAGCGAAGAATAAGGATCTTGAAAAATAATTTGAAATTGCGCGCGGATGTGGTGCAACTGCGATCGTTTCAACGATACCAGTTCTTGTTGCTTGAAACGCACGCTACCGGATGTAGGCTTAATGAGCTGTAAAATACTTTTACCGATGGTGGTTTTGCCGCAACCCGATTCGCCGACCAATGCCAGTGTTTTTCCTGCAGCAATCTGCAGCGATACACCATCGACTGCCTTTACATGGTCGGCCACACGTTTGAAGAATCCTTTGCGAATTGGAAAATGAACCTTAAGGTCAGACACTTGCAATAACGGTTGAGTAGTTGACGTGGCAACCTTCGTGAGCGCGCTGTCCGCTTCGTCAGGTGCATTAAAATGCTGCGATTGCGCGGCGATAAATATTTCTTGTGCAAATAAATGGCAGCGAACCTGATGCCGGTCACTTAATGCTTGCCACTGCGGAATCGTATCATGACATCGCGGTAGCGCTCGATTGCAGCGGTCGACAAAGCGGCAGCCGCTAAATCGTTGCGATAGCGGCGGCACATTACCTTGAATGACGGTTAAAGGCTGATCACGTTTCCGTTTAGCAGGCAGCGATGCAAATAATTGTTGCGAATACGGATGCGCCGGATGATCGAAGAAATCATTGCGGGGCGCTTGTTCAACGATTTCTCCGGCATACATGACTGCCACCCGCTGCGCCATTTCGGTAACCACGCCTAAATCATGCGTAATGAGCAAAATGGCCATGCGATTGCGTTGTTGAATTTGCCGCATTAAATCGAGAACTTGTGCTTGAATTGTTACATCCAGCGCGGTGGTCGGTTCGTCCGCGATGAGTAGTTCGGGTTCGCCGGCAAGCGCCATGGCAATCATGGCACGCTGTTTCATACCGCCCGAAAATTGAAACGGATATTCGTGCATACGGCGAGCTGCATCCGGAATCCCGACTTGTTCCAGCAATCCCTGGATGCGTGTTTGCGCCGCATGGTAAGTCAAATTGAAATGCTGCTTAAGCACTTCATCGATTTGTCCGGCAATCGTCAGAACCGGATTCAGGCTTAGCATAGGTTCTTGGAAAATCATACTGATGCGCTTACCCCGGATCCTGCGCATTTCCGATTCAGGTAATCGTAGCAAATCCTTGCCATCCATTTTGATATGCCCCGCAACAATTTCGCCAACATCGGGCAGTAACCGCATAATCGATAATGCGGTCATGGACTTGCCGCAACCCGATTCTCCCAATAATGCGAATGTTTCGCCGCTTGAAATTTGTAAGCTTATGCCGTCAACTGCCCGCACGGGTGTACTGCCGGTATGCAGCAGGGTTTCGAGCCGATCGATTTCCAGTAATGTTTTCATGAACGAGGAGCGGATTCTGGCTTTGTCAGTGCTGTGGACGTATTGTTGGCTAATTTTTCCGGTTTCGCGAGGTACTGGGATGATCCGTTTTTTTGCCTCAATGTGCGGGTACGCGGATCCAATGCATGTTGAACGGCATCAGCAAACAGATTGGCGCTCAGTACCAGGGTAAACATAAACCCGAACGCGGCAAGCAAAGCCCACCATACGGTGGGTTCGCGCGCCATTTCCATGCGCGCCGCGTTAATCATGGTGCCAAAGCTGATCATAGATGGATCAACGCCGACGCCGACATACGATAGCACCGCTTCGGCGAGAACCAAGCCACTGAAATCCATTACCGTTGCAATCAAAACAAGATGCATGACATTCGGGAGTATGTGACGGCTGATAATGCGCCAGTGCGAAACACCGAATGCGTGCGCAGCCTGAATGTATTCCAATTCGCGCAATTTTAAGGCTTCGCCGCGCAGTAAGCGGCAGAGTCCGGTCCAACTGGTGATTCCTAAGATGATGCACAAAAACAACAAGCGCAAATCTGCACGGGATGCAATAGTCTCAAATAGTTCTGGATGTGTTTCTATGTAGACTTGCATCATTAAGACTGCAGCCGCAATCAATAACACGCTTGGAATAGAATTCAATGTGGTGTAGATATATTGAATAACATCATCGACCCAGCCTTGAAAATACCCCGCTGTAATTCCTAATAACAATGCAAAAGGCAACATAATCAGCGTGGTGAGGGTACCGATCACCAGCGCAACGCGAATACTTTTGAGCGATTGATACAAAATATCTTGTCCGACTTTATCGGTTCCCAGTACATGATAATGGCTAGCCAGCGCAATGGCGCAACCAATTAATAGCAATAGAATCAATAATGTGATCAGAATAGCGTGCCACGGTACTTCCATGGTGCGATGCCAGACTGCTGCACAACTTTGACTAAAGCCTAGCCGGTTATGGCGCGACAATATGAAAATTACACAAGCCGCCAGTAAACCCCAACAGCTAAATCCGTACGCTAATCCTTTGGCGGTACGCCAGGCAATATCACGAATCCGGTCTGTTTCCGGGTTTTGTAAGTGTGCGCCACCGTATTCCAATCGAGCGAAAACCCGTGCTTGTTCTCCATTAGGAAGCTCAACGGTATCCTTGGCATAGAGGTGCGTTGCCAGGGGCGCTGAATAAGTTTTTTCCATCTGGGTTCGAAGCGGCGTCGCCAGAATATCGAACACACTTAATACTTCAACGCTATAAATTTTTTTGCCTTGATCGGTGGTGTGATCCAGTGCGGGACGAAAGTGCACGGTATCAAGCAGGCCAATGATCAGAAAAAATAACAAGATGGTTAACGCAGACATGCCACTGGTGCTGTGAGCGACGCGTTTCCACGGCATCAACAAGTGCTCATGACGACGAACATAAGCAATAAAACCCGCCACAAGGACAACTAGCAAGTAGATCAATGCGTCGGTCCATAAAATAATCGGGCTAAAAGGCATGGTTGAATTGATAAGAAAAAAGAAAATACACAGTCGTAGCACCCCATAAATTGCACTGGCAATCGTTTATACCACAAATATGGAAATTGTCATTCATTGAATGCGGGCCATTTAGAAAAACAAAAATAATTTGTTGGAATTCAATAATTAATAGGCAAAAGACAGCTTATTCTGTCTCACTTTCTGTAAGGATTAATCGCATAATGCGATTCATGATTTCTTACATTAATAATTAATGATTCGTTTGACGCACGATTTGTGGATAACTCAATTATGTTTTTTAAAAAAATTACCTGAATAGAAACTTGCTGGATCAATAAGCAAGTAAAACTATGGATAACAAACAGTTGGAAATCATACAGACAATCGCGCTGATGTTTAAAGCAGCGCCGGGCGCGCATTATTTGAACCAATTTGTCCATTTCGTAGATGACTCCGGCAATTCTGCCGGCACACTCGCGGCTTTGCTTACTCAAACCAGCGTATTTCAACAAGCCCTATATTCCAATTCGCTTTCCAATCGGGAGTTTTCCATTCAATTTATTGAAAACTCAGTCGCTGCTCTGGTTAATGTAGAGCATAAGGCATGGGCCATTTCGGAAGTAGAGCGGTTGCTCGATGCGGGTGCAAATCGCGGTGAAGTCATTTACTGGGCAGCTATGGCACTGGCAGCAGTGGATGAAAGCGATCTCAATTGGGGGGCGGCAGCCCGTCAGTTTAATAATAAAGTGGCCGTGGCAGCCTACTATTCCACCGACTTAGATGCACTTGCATCCAGTTTGTCTGTTTTACAACGTGTAACCGAACATGTCACCGATGATCCATCGAGTGTTGTTACGGCAAAGTCAATGCTGGAGTCCGGTGTCACTGGAAAAGTCATTGATGGCTATATCAAGGGTGCTCAAGTATTCGCTGATTTAAATGGCGATCAACAATTGAATCGGGGAGAAGCGAGTGTAATCACTGATGCCGTCGGCAATTTCTTACTTCCTGCAGTTGTTGGATTTGGCGATTTAGTAGCATCGGGTGGTATCGATACTGCCACAGGTAAGGTTTTTAAAGGGGTTATGATGGCTCCGGCCGGTTCATCGGTAATCAATTCACTGACCACAGTCATTAGCACCATCATCAACAGCGATAACCTCTCAGCGCAAGAAACCGTGATTCGCGTACTCACATCCTTGAACCTGAATACCGGTATTGATCTGCTTCACTTTGACCCAATTAAAGAGATTGTACGTACGGATTCCCATACGCCGGCAAATAATGTGGCTTTAGCTGTTCATGCGGCAGCGGTCAAGATAAATATCCTTACGGGCCAGGTGGCCGCGCTATTAACCGGCGCCGGTGTAACGGCTACTGAAGATTCAGCGATTACTTTTGCCTATCGAGCACTGACTGGCTTATTTGCCAATACAGATTATAGCGTCGATTTGACATCGAAAGGCACCATTGTGCGAGTGATTCAAAATGCCAGTTTACTCGCAGGTGCTGATATACCTGAATCGCTAAAAATAGACGCGTTAGTGGCAGATGCTTCACAAACTATTGCTAATTTGAATCAAAGAATTACCGAAATATCCGAAAGTGATGCAAGTAAAACAAAAATTCTTACGGCTACTGCGGCGGTCCAATTGGTTGCTGAGAACATCGAAGCAGCGATGAGGGCAGGAGCTGCTAAAGGTGATATCAACGCCACAGTCGTCAGTACCACGGGATCCCTTTTTACTGGCATTATCCGTGCGGCAGGTGCCAACATAGGCGATGTAGACGGTGACGGCAAGTCCGATGCAGTGTTACCGCCGCCATCTTCTGGGGGCGGGCCGGTTATTCCGCCAACGACTAAGCACTATCTGGCAACCAATGCCACATCGTTTTTGGGTACGCCGGCAAACGATATTTTGTCAATTTCTACCGCATCAACCTGGACGCCGCTGGTGATGACAGCAGTTATATTGGATGGTGGCGCGGGTATCAATACGCTGAGCGTACAAGACGGTTCCAATATTGCGGCTGCAACAGTCATCAATTTTCCTAATTTGTTTTTTGATGGGACAGGCGTTGCGGGAATCCACAGTGTAACCATGTCTGCTGCACAAAACCAGAATTTTACCGGTACGATCACTGCACCGGGATCGGGTGTAAACAGCGAAGAAATCATTATTATTGGCGACGGCGCGGTGACTACGCTAATCCATATCGAGAATTATGCTATCGGCGATGATACAACCGATGCCAGGACAGTAGCCGTTACTCAAGTTGGCACGAGTGTTACAGCAAGTTCGGTTACCGATACGGTGACGTTTAACTTGGGCGCGCTGGATTATACTGGCACCATTACAGGGGAAGCCACAGTCGATGATACGCTCACTTTAAATACAGGCGCGGATATCAGCGGCGGTACGATTACGAATGTGGAGGCGTTGGCGCTGGCATCCGGCGCATCGGTTCAATTGTCGGCTGCGCAAAATCAAGCATTCACCGGTACCATCATTGCACCAGGCACGGGTGTCAATGGCGAAACTATCACCATTGTCGGCGATGGCGCTGTCACTACTTTAATCAATATTGAGAACTATAGTATCGGCGCCGATTCCAGCGGCGCGCGCAGCGTAACCATAACCGATCCGGCGGCAAATGTTTCGGCAACCTCTGCATCCGATGCCGTGACATTTAATCTGGGCGCGGTAGTTTTTACCGGCACCATTACCGGTGAAGCCACAGTCGACGATACGCTCAATTTAAGTACAGGCGCAGACATTACTGCAGGCACGATTGTGAATGTAGCAGCGCTGAGTTTGGCCTTGGGCGCTTCCGTACGGTTATCGGTTACGCAAAACCAGAGTCTTGCCAGTACCATTGCTGCACCGGGTACGGGTATTCATGGCGAAAAAATTACCATCGCGGGTGACGGCAATATTACCGCACTGGCGGATATCGAGATTTATGAACTAGAAGATGATTCCACCAATGCGCGGACTTTGACACTGGGTACAAATGCTTTAACGCTGATCGCCAATAATGCATCGGATACCATTACTGTAAATGCCACCGCATTGGCGCAAAATATGGCTTTAACGCTTGGAGTCAGTACTTCGGCATTGATTGTTAATAGCCTGGCAGGAGATATTGTTGCAACCGATCTTGCAGGCACACTTGCAATAATCACTGCCGATGCGGCAGATAACGGCATCGCTATAACTACGGGATTGGCCGCAACTTCGATAAATGTGGCTGCTGGCGCGGCATCGGATACCGTCGACGTTGATGCAACGGCATTAACCAGTAATACCATATTAACCATTACTTCGGGTGGTGCGGCGGCCGGATCGGTCAATATTACCGGCTTGACTGCGGATTTAGCAATTTCAAACCCGAGTGGCGGTTCAATCAGTGTTGCCGTAGCGGATAATACCGTGGATAACGGCATTGCCATTACAGCAGGTGCATCCAATTTAGCCATTAGCCATGTCGCAGATGGCGATACCGTAACAATTAGCGGATTCACCGGGGCGGTACTGACAGGAGCCATTGCCAGCTCAACGGGCAGGTTTGAGATCACTACCGGAATCGCGGTTAGTAACCTCGCGACTGGCGCAGGCGATGACAGCTTTACATTTGTGGCGGGCACGGGCCTGACGAGTGCCGACACGGTGGATGCAGGGGAGGGTGCTGACACGATCATCTTAACCGGTAATACAGCTATCGCAGCCACCAATTTTAACAATGTCAGCAATATCGAGACCATTACGCTTGCCAATACGAATACCGCGGTTGCCATCACGACACAAGATACCCTGGTTGCGGCGGGAGCGGTTCTAACGTTATCCAATTCGGCTAATAGCGGGGTGTTGACATTTAATGGCGCCGCTGAGACTGGCGGTGCATTCGACATCACCGGCGGCGCCGCTAATGACAGCATTACCGGTGGCTCAGGCAATGATATGCTTGCCGGAGGTAACGGCAATGACAATATTGCCGCAGGAATGGGTGATGACACAGTGTTTGGAGGCGCAGGCAATGATACCTTTACGTTCGCTGTAGTCACGGGGTTAGCCAGCGCGGATATTGTGGATGGCGGATCTGGAACGGATACGGTCGTGTTGACGGGCAATATCGCATTTACCGCAACGGATGAATTTGATAATGTTCAGAATATTGAGGCGATTATTTTGGGTAATACCGATACCGACGTTTCCATTATCACGCAAGATGCTCTCGTGGCGGCCGGAGCCACCTTGACATTATCGAATGCCGGCAATTCTGGTGTGTTGGCATTTGATGGCCGCGCTGAAACGAATGGAAATTTTATTATTACAGGTGGTTCAGGCAATGACGGCATTGCCGGCGGTTCTGTCAATAACACGCTCAATGGCGGTGACGGAGACGATACGTTTACTTTTGTTGCCGGAACCGGATTAACTACGGATACCGTCAATGGCGGCACGGGAACCGATACGGTAATGCTGACCGGTACTACAGCGGTTACTGCAACGCAATTCAATAATGTCAGCAATATCGAAACCATTGCATTGCCGGATATGGTCAATACCGCCGTTACCATCACAACGGCGAATGGTTTGGTGGCAGCAGGCGCTACGTTGACAGTGTCAAATTCAGCCAATGCCGGGGTGCTGACATTTAATGGCGCCGCTGAATTGGATGGCGCCTTCGCTATTACCGGAGGAAGCGCGCATGATACGATTTCCGGTGGATCGGGGAACGATATACTGCGTGGCGGTGAAGGTAACGATACCTTGACGGCTGGGTTAGGTAATGACACGCTGGATGGTGGTGACGATAACGATACGTTCAGATTTGCCGCGGTTACAGGTTTAACCAATGCAGATAACGTGGATGGCGGCACCGGAACGGATATCGTTGTTTTGACAGGTAATACCGCCTTTAGCGCGGTAACCGATTTTGATAACGTACAACACATTGAAGCGATTACCCTGGGTAATACCAATACGGCCGTTACCATTACAACGCAAGATACCTTGGTGGCAGCGGGTGCTGTTTTAACACTTACAACTGCCACTACCGGCGGATTGACATTTAATGGCGCGGCAGAAACGGATGGCGTATTCAATATTACCAGCAGCGGCACTTCCAATGACACGATTACCGGTGGCATTGGCGCTGATACGATAACCGGTGGTAGCGGTACGGATAATATTTTCGCCGGTGACGGTGATGATACGCTCAGTTTTGCCGCCGGTACGGGTTTGACGTCAGCCGATAGCGTAAATGGCGGAGTTGGGACAGATACCCTTGCACTGACGGGCAATACAGCCGTGGCCGCAACCAATTTGGATAACGTCAGCAATATCGAAATCATAACCGTTGCGAACACCAACCGGGCTGTAGCCATTACCACAAAGGATAGTTTGGTTGCAGCGGGTGCAATCTTGACACTGCAAGCAACTACACTGACCAGCGGAATACTGACTTTCAACGGTGCCTCGGAGACCGACGGTGCTTTCAGTATCACGGGAGGTGGTGCAAATGACATTATTACCGGTAGTTCCGGAGATGACATACTCAATGGTGGCAACGGTAATGATAGCCTGACAGCGGGACTAGGAACCGATACCCTGTCGGGCGAGGCAGGAAATGACACGTTTACGTTTGTTGCGGTTACAGGGTTAACCAACGCCGATCTGGTCGATGGCGGCGCAGGCACCGATACGGTCGTCTTGACTGGTAATGCCGCGTTCACAGCGGTTGACGATTTTGACAATGTTCAGAATATTGAGGCTATTACATTAGGTAACACCAATACAGCCGTAACCATCACCACGCAAGATACTTTGGTGGCGGCTGGCGCTACGCTGTCGTTAACTGCTACGGCGAATTCAAGCGTATTGACATTTAATGGCAGCGCCGAAACGGATGGAAATTTCACGATTACCGGCGGTTCGGGTAACGACAATATTATCAGTGGTTCGGCCAATAATACGCTCAGCGGTGGTAATGGTGACGATATATTTACATTTGTTGCTGGAACGGGGTTGACTACGGACACGGTCAATGGTGGCAATGGCGTTGATACCGTGATTCTGACCGGAACCTCGGCAGTTACTGAAGCCCAATTCAACAATGTCAGTAATATCGAAGTCATTACGTTGGCGGATATGGTCAACACAGCGATTACCATTACGACTGTAAATACTTTGGTTGCATCGGGCGCGATGTTAACACTATCCAATGCAGATAATTCGGGAATATTGACATTCAATGGCGCGGCCGAGACAAATGGGGCCTGCGCTATTACCGGTGGCATCGCAGACGACACAATTACCGGCGGTTCGGGAAATGACACACTTACCGGTGATGCCGGTAACGATATGCTGACAGCCGGACTGGGTAACGATACCCTATCCGGCGGTGCCGGTAATGATACGTTTATTTTTGCCGCAGGAACGGGCTTGACCAGCGCGGATGTGGTCGATGGCAGCAGCGAAGCCGACACCGTTATCTTGACCGGCAATACGGCCATTGCAGCAACCAATTTCAATAATGTCCGTAATATCGAAACCATCACGATTGCAAATACAACCACCAATGTTGCCATTACCACACTGGATACCTTGGTAGCCTCGGGCGCGGGCTTGACATTTCAGGCTACTGCTTTGACAACCGGCATACTGACATTTATTGGTTCGGCCGAAACCAACGGCACCTTTCATATCACCGGGGGAGCGGCCAACGATAGCATTACCGGGGGTACGGGTCATGACACGCTGGCAGGGGGAAACGGTAACGACAGTCTGACAGCGGGATTAGGCAATGACACACTCAGTGGCGGTGCCGGAAATGATACGCTTAGATTTGCTGCCGTTACCGGCTTAACGAGCGAGGACATGGCAGATGGTGGAACAGGGACGGATACGATTGCGCTAACTGGTAATACGGCTTTTGCCGCATCCACATATTTTGATAATGTACAAAACATCGAAGCCATTACCCTTGGCAATACCACTACTGCTGTTACGATTACTGCCCAAGACACTCTGGTTGCGGAAGGTGCTACCTTGTCGTTATCAAATGCTGCCAACTCAGGCGTACTGACATTTGACGGCAGGGGCGAAACGGATGGTATTTTTACGATTAGCGGCGGCAAAGGAAATGACAGTATTACGGGAGGTTCCGGTAACGATACGGTTTCCGGTGGAACGGGCAACGATACGCTTGATGGCGGCGCGGGCAATGACGTCATGGTAAGTGGAGCGGGCACAGACAACATTACGGGTGGCACGGGCGCCGATACGATAATGTTGGGTTCCGGTGCCAATGACAATGCGCGGCAGACAGTTATTTTCAGTAGTGCTTCAGACGGTGCTGCAGCGGGTGCAAACAGCGGGGCGGATTCCATTACTCAATTTGATGCGAATGCCAATACCGCTACCGATGATCTCATTAAATTTTCCGGAGCGCTTAAAACAGCGCTCAACGACGATGACGACGCTGCACTCGATTATTCAGCCAGCAATGGTACGGATTTGGGAAATCAAGCCATTGCCGGTGGCGCTAATCAAGAGGCAACCGTACTGGGTGATGCCGAAATCGAGCTCGTACTGGCAGATTTTACAACGGATGGGTTAGCCAATGTGCTCGCTGAATTGGGAGAGGAGATCGATTTTTCGAATTTATCGACGAATGAAGAGCACCTGTTTATCATTAATTTTTCTGCTACACAAGCTGCATTGGTGCTATATACCGCAATATCCGGCGGTGACGATACGATTACGGCACCTGATATCCAAGTACTCGGTATGGTTACACACAACGATGCCACCGGATTGGTTGCTGGGAACGCAACGTTTTAAGCGTTGCACAAAACACCGTAGATTTAAAAAAACTCAGGTTTTAGCATCCGAAGCTTTTTGCAACTCCCCGCCATATCCAAGCGTTGCGCGAATTTTCTGGAATTCGCTTCGAATAGTTGCTGGTGATTGTTTTAGATAGGCCGCAAGAATTTTAGTATCCATTGTATCGAAAACCAGGCTCGCCTCCAGCAAACGGCGTAAAGCCGGAGAGAGTGCTTGGTGATTATCGAGTGATTCAATAAAGCAGGCTGCGTGAAGCTTTGCACGTCTTAATTGACCCGTTCGATGAAAATGATGATTTTCTTGAAGCTTGTCCATCTGATTATCGATGTTTTTTAATGTATCCAATGTTTCAGAATGCTTCACTTAAATACTCCTCGTACAAAGTAATCAAGCCAGAATACCAAATCAATATGACAAGAATATAGCAGCAATATTTAATAGCTCTTGCGTAGCTTTTAAGGTGGCTATTTTCTTAGTTCATCGAGATTTTTCATATGCTCAAATGGCAAATATTGATTGTTCAGAGAATTTTTAGAACGCTTAGTACCGCAGTTATTTTCAGCGAAGGCGATTAAAGCGTCAATGCGGCATATAGCCGCACTTGATGCGCTGGGTGACACTAGTGATGCAACCCTTCTACGAATTTATTAT
Organism: Nitrosomonas sp.; assembly: GCA_008015565.1. GTDB lineage: Bacteria > Pseudomonadota > Gammaproteobacteria > Burkholderiales > Nitrosomonadaceae > Nitrosomonas. The sequence goes on from SSFV01000066.1 coordinate 38,825, forward strand.
CCATCACTGAGTGTTTAATCTGTTTCTGCCTTGCCCGGTTACCACGAATAGGTTTCTCATGAATGCTTTAGATGAGTGTTAGTTCTGAGGTTTGGGATAGATTTTGATTCAATGCTGCTTGAATGGCATTGTCCACAGTCTCTAAGAAAATAAACTGTATGGCCATACGAGTGGCTTCGGGTACATCGGATAAATCTTTTTGATTACGGGCTGGCAATAATACGGTACGCAAGCCAGCTCGTTGCGCTGCCAAAATTTTTTCCTTGATGCCCCCTACAGGCAGTACCAAACCGCGCAAACTGATTTCTCCCGTCATCGCAACGTCATGCCGGACCGGCTGATTGGTGAATAAGGAGGCCAACGCAATGAACATTGCAACACCCGCGCTTGGCCCATCCTTGGGTATTGCGCCTGCCGGCACATGCAAATGGACATCGATGCCATCAAAAAGAGATGTTGGAATTTTGAGGTCATGGGCACGGGATTTGACTAATGTTAGCGCCGCTTGCGCACTTTCTTTCATGACATCGCCCAATTGACCGGTAAGAATAAGCCGGCCGCTGCCATTCACTCGCGTTGCTTCAATGAACAAAATATCACCGCCTACCGGTGTCCAAGCAAGACCTGTAGCTACTCCAGGCAAGTCCGTATGAAGCGCCAGTTCATGCTCGAATTTCTTTGGGCCTAAAATAGTATTGAGTTTTTCTACATCGATATGCACTTGATGTTGCTCACCTTCAGCAATACGTAAAGCTGCGTGCCGCATGACACGGCCAATTTCACGTTCTAATTGACGCACTCCGGCTTCATGCGTGTAGTTGGCAATAACCGTATTAAGCGCGTCAGTAGTCAGGGTGCATTGATCCTCGCGCAGACCGTTCGCTTCACTCTGGCGTTGCACTAAATAGCGTAATGCAATTTGCAATTTCTCTTCTTGTGTATATCCTGGCAAATCGATTACTTCCATGCGGTCACGGATAGGAGGTGAGACGTTATCCATGACGTTTGCAGTAGCAATGAAAATGACGCGGCTCAAATCAAACGGCACACCCAAATAATTATCCCGGAAGGTTGAATTCTGCTCCGGATCGAGTATTTCAAGCAGTGCAGCGGATGGATCGCCTTGGATGCTAGCGGTCATTTTGTCAATTTCGTCGAGCATCATGACGCAATTGCGGGCACCTGCTTTGCGTAAGCCTTGAATGATATTGCCTGGCATCGCACCGACATAAGTACGGCGATGACCGCGCATTTCAGCTTCGTCGTGCACACCACCCAATGAAACCCGGACAAACGATCGCTGCAAGGCGCGCGCAATGCTTTGACCTAACGAGGTCTTACCCACGCCTGGCGGACCGACAAAACAAAGAATAGGCGCACGGCCATGCGGTTTTAGCTTCTGCACGGCAAGAAACTCAATAATCCGCTGCTTGATACGCTCCAATCCAAAATGATCGGCTTCCAGAATTTTCCGGGCAGCCTCTAAATCAATCGGTGTCTCCTCGGGTAACCGCCATGGTAATTCGGTCATCCATTCCAAATAGGTATGCAGCATTGAATATTCGCTCGATGCGCTTGGCATGCGTTTTAATCGTTGTAATTCTTTGCGTGCTTGCTGTTCGACATCGGTTGGCATCGCTGCATCGCGGATGGCTGCATCGAGTTTTGTAATTTCTTGATTATCATCATCATCTTCGCCGAGTTCTTTCTGAATGGCTTTTAGCTGCTCATGCAGCAGAAATTTGCGCTCGCGATCTTCAATCTGTTCTTTGGTGCGCGCGCTGATTTCTTGCGATAGTCTCAATACTTCAATGCGGCGGGATAAAATTTGCAGTACTTTCTGTAATCGCTCTTCGATATCTATGGTTTCTAACAGCATTTGTTTTTCACTGATCTCAGTGTCGAGCAAACTGGCGGTAATATCGGCTAAGTGCGAGGGAGCACGCGTAGTTTGCAAGGCGTGTGCAAGTTCTGCCGGTATACCCGGTAATAATGACAAAATTTCGACAGTCCGTTCACGCAATTGCAAAGCAAGTGCTTCAATTTGCGTTGCTGTTTCAGTCGATTCTTGAATACGCTGTATCCGGGCGGCAATGAATGGAAAACCTTCGATGATTTCTTCGATTTTAAATCGTTCTATGCCTTGGCAGATGACGAGATGCGTGCCATCTTCGGAAGCGACATGACGCACCACATTGGCCACCGTGCCGATATTGCACAATGTTTCAAATCCAGGGTTATCGATTGTGGCATCTTTTTGGAGAACAATGCCAATGGGTGCCTTGGATTGCAGCGCAAACTCAATTGCCGCAACGGATCTGACCCGGCCAACGGTTATGGGCATCAATACATGCGGAAAAAGCACCACATTACGCATTGGAATCAACGCAACGGTATCAGCAGGCAGCTCAAATTGGGTTATGGCGGGTTGTTCCTCCATCGTGCTTATCCTCCAATAAATTTATTGCCGGTTTCATTATTATGAATATTGCGTGCCTGGCAAAAAATTCAAGTATCAGTTTTCGATACGATGCGATCCCATCGCTAAAATTTTCCCGTATCCTGCAATCGCAGGGTTATTATGGGCGATGCCGGATTTCTTTCTTTTGTTCGTACCTTACCAGTTTAGCCAAATCAAGAAATTGCTCGGAAAGGAGTTGCAGCGCATCGTCTAAAGTCAATATGCCTACTAATTCTCCCGCTTCATCAACAATAGGTAAACGGCGGATAGTTTTGCGGCGCATAAACTCGATAGCTTCGTAAGTTGCAGTATTTTCTTTTACCGTAAAAATTTCTGGTGCCATGATGTCTCCAACGGTGATTACCGTTTCATCGAGTTCAGTTGCTAAAATTTCTACTACCAGATCACGGTCGGTTACTATGCCTACCGGTACTGAACGGCCTTTATGTTTGTCAACTACGATAACAGCGCCCACGTGATACTGACGCATGAGCTTGGCAGCTTCTTGGATTGTTTCATCCCGTTGAATCACAATTACTTCTCGATTACAAATTTCGCCGACAGTCATAATATTCTCCTTAATTATTTACTCAAAAATGGCAATGGCCATAACCAAGCTCCTTAATATCCCGCTGATTTGCTTATCATACGCAGATTCAACTTTATAGCGCAACGCCTGATTTGAAGAATATATGAACAGGGATTGGAAATCCAACCTGCTTAGCGATAAATTGCCAAAACGCCAACCAAGTTGATAATAATAAGTAGCTCATATTGTTTATGAAATTTCATCTGGGCAGCCGTTATGGAATAGGATAAATCTTACATTTGATATGCTACTATTCAAATTGTGGCGGACACTGAATAGATCGCATTAATTCATGAATCGGGAGTAGAAAAATTATGACAATGAAAATTGCTAGAACGCTTTGCTTGATTATAGCGGTAACAGGAATATTATCGGCTTGTTCTTCGACACAAAAAATAACGAATTCAGCCAGAACTGCTACGGAACAGTTATTGATTACCGAAGCCGTTATGCGTAGCCTGCCCAAGCAACGTGACTTGCCGTTTCCCATTCCGCGCGGGGCAGCTATTAAACTCGAGGTAACTGGAATTAGCGCGGATAAAGATGTTGTCAAAGGAATTGTTGCAGGATGGTTAGGATTGCACGGCTATGTGGTGCAAGATGAAAACGCGAGCCATCGCATCAATATCGTTGTGAATTCTCTCGGTACTGAGCTGGGATCCAAGTTTTTTGGCATTCCGCCTATACAAGCTTCACTCTTACCGATTTCATTGCCTGAACTGTCATTGTTTAAATCAGAGAATCAAACTGGTTATGCAAGATTCCATTTCGATATTTTCGAGTTGCCTTCGAACCAATTTGTCGCGTCTTCTTCGCCATTCCTCGGCGATACTTTTTACAATGCGTACACCGTACTTTTATTGTTTTCATTCAATAAAACTGACTTGATTTCGCCGCCGCACGTTACAACTTTTGGTAAATAGCGAATTTAGAAACCGGCAACAGCAGGCGTCGGATTAAAGCCTGTTGGATGCCGGAAAAGAATTGCAACGATTTTGGGTGGTTATCCGATACTTTCTTCGCTGCATTCGACAGAGAAGCGGTAGCCCGTGCCACGCACCGTTTGTACCAGATTTTCCTTGCCGACGGATTCCAGGATTTTTCGTAACCGGCGAATATGGACATCAACCGTTCGATCTTCAATAAATACATGATCGCCCCACACACGATCGAGCAGTTGCGCCCGGGTATGCACGCGTTCCTTATACGCCATCAGATAATGCAGTAAGCGGAATTCAGTTGGTCCCAAACTGACCTCTGCTGGTTTTGCCGCGCCGTCATCACCGCATACATGCACTCTATGCGTAGTCGGATCAAGCCTTAATCCGCCAAGTTCAATAATTTCATCGGACATTTCAGGTAAGCGGCGCCGTAATACCGCTTTGATCCGGGCAATCATCTCACGCGGGGAGAAGGGTTTGGTGATGTAATCATCCGCCCCGGCTTCCAATCCGGCAATTTTGTCGTTTTCTTGAGTACGGGCGGTAAGCATGATAATCGGGATGGATTTGGTACGTTCTTCCTGCCGCAGTTTGCGTGCAAATTCCAAGCCGGTAATATCGGGCAGCATCCAATCCAATAATACTAAATCAGGTAAGACATTATTTATCAGTTGCTTTGCCTGTTGGGCACTGTCGGCGCATAACACCATATGCCCCGCTTTTTTTAAATTGAGTGCGATCAATTCCTGAATTGCCGGCTCATCCTCAACGACTAGTATTGTCACCGCCATATTATTCGTAATTGTGTGGTTAAAAATTATGAAGATAATATAAATAAAGCATTACATTTTTATGACAATTGAATGAATAGCATGATTTTTTAAGGAGAAGCGACTGCGAGCGCATTGCACGGACATCTAATTCATCTGTCTGTCATGAAACTGAAATATTTCACTTGTAACATGCCCAATCATTAGCAATCAACGATTGATCGTTCTCAAAATCATCAATATTGCAGTTTATTTTTAGTTGGGATTTATGCACAAGTATTTTATAAAAGAATTAATGTTAACTATCGGATTGATAGCAATATTCCTTGCTTCCACTACGGCAATAGCGAGTAGTTTGGAGAATTTAGCAAAATCACTTGCCAAAATCAGAGGCGAAGTCGAAACGTTACAAACGCAACTGGATACTGAAAAAGAAAAACATAGTAGCAGAATGGCGGCACTCAGTTCGCAATTGGCGGATTTGAGTGTGGAGGAAAGAAGGCAAAAACTGAGCATTGAAAAGCTGCAGCATTCCATAGAAAAATTGGGTACCGCTACCAAAGAGGCGGAACAATCCGGTGAGAGCCTGAAACCAATCTTATTGGCAGCCTTAAGTGATTATAAGCGCCATATTCAGAGTGGTTTTCCATTCAAAATGGAAGATCGCATCAAAGCCATCGATGATTTGGAAAATAATATTACCAATCAGCAAATTGATCCGCATAAAGCCATTAATCAAGCCTGGTCATTAATTGAAGATGAAATTCGCTTAAGCAAGGAAAATGGGATTTACCAGCAAACCATTCCATTAAACGGGGAAAAAGTGCTGGTGGATATCGCCAAGCTGGGTACGGTATTTCTCTATTTTCAAAGCCGTGACAATCAAGCTGGCATGGCCAAACGAACAGCCGATGGGAATTGGATATACGAGCTTGTCGACAACACCGCGGATAAGGAGCGTATTAAGAATTTATTCGATTCCTTGAAAAAGCAAATTCGCCAGGGCTATTTTGAATTACCGAATCCATTAAAAAAATGAAAAAAGCTGTATTGATTGTAGTGTTGCTGGCAATGGCCGGCCTAGTTTATGCCCAAGAAAACAAAACCTCTGTGACCTCGGAACAGGCGCCGGTTACAACACCTGGAGAAAAACCCGCAAATCCTTCAGCAAAAAAACAAAATTCGGCTAAGCAGGAAGCGGCAAATTTGGAAACTGCCTATAAAAGGGAATTTGCTTTCTTGGAAGCACAGAAACGGGAATTACTTGAACGCTTGAAAAGTTATCAGGGCACTGCTAACCGTGATGAACAAGCGCTCAGCAGCAGAATTAACGTACTGGAGCGTGGTTCTGTGGAGCGTTCGGCAAAAATTGATCAGCTTACACTGCAGTTGACGGAAACAGAGCGCAAGGACGCTGCTGTGACCGAGCGTAGCGACACTTTGGAAATGACTTACTTGCAAGCGGAAGCAACGCTGAAAAATCACGATATCGAGATGCCTGCCGCCATTAAAGAAGAAAAAGACAACGATCCGGTTAAAGTTGATTTTTTATTTAAGCATGCATTGTTACTGCTTCAAAACCTCGGGGCGATCCAGACAAAACCAGGCAGTTTCTTTCTTGAGAATGGCAAGCAAGCACAAGGAAATATCATTTATTTAGGCAATATCGCAGCTTATGGTATCAGCGCAGAAGGCAGCGGCAGCCTGGTACCTGCTGGCGGTGGCGATTTCAAGGTATGGAAAAACGCCGGTAGCGATAGTGCTGCAGCTTTTAGCAAGAACCAGCAGCCGGAAACATTGCAATTATTTTTATTTGAATCGCGCACACAGGCTGTTGATGAAACGCCGGAACAAACAATCGTGCAGCATATCGACTCGGGAGGACCGATCGGCTGGGTGATCGTAATACTGGGCACAATAGCCGCAATGCTTATCTTAATCCGGATTTATTTATTGCGCTCGAATAGCAGCAATACTCAGCAATTGTCTGACCGGATCATCGTCCAGCTTGCTGACGACGATCTGGATGCAGCTAAAAAGAATTGCGAACAGACTTCTTCCGCTATTGGCCGTGTTCTATTGTATACCTTGCGTCATCTGAAAGATGACAGGGATCATATGGAAGGCATTGTTTACGAGGCGATTTTACAAGAATCTGGTCCGCTGGATCGATTTGGTCCGGCCATTCTGGTGATCGCAACCGTTGCGCCGCTACTCGGTTTGCTGGGAACAGTGACCGGCATGATTGAAACATTTGACATGATCACCCAATTTGGCACGGGCGACCCCAAATTATTATCCGAAGGCATTGCCATTGCACTGGTAACCACCGAACTGGGCTTAATTGTCGCCATTCCGGCATTACTGCTAGGTTCCTTATTATCTGCTTGGGCGAGAAATATTAAACGCGACATGGAGTATTCGGCGCTGAGAATCATTAACGTTTTTCTGGGTGGCGGGCATGAGCAGGATGAGACAGCCATGCTTGCGATGAACAATAACGCCTTAGTGATGCAGGGCGCGTGACATGAGTACTTCGCAAATAGTCATTTGGATCAACGAGCTGTTTGTGGCAGGCGGGGCTGTGATGACGCCACTGATGCTATGCACGGTGTTACTTTGGTACGGTGTGGGGTACCGCTTCTGGATTATGAAAGAACCCAAATTGATGGGGGTGCGCGATATGCTGAAATACTATCAGCATGATGCTGATAAACCCGCAAGAAACATCGTGGCACGAGCAATTAAACAAGGGATTGAAATAAAAAAGAAACGTGTTCGAAACCTGCGGCGCCATCTAGACGAAGCTTTTTACGATTATGAGCGCGAAATCATAAAATTTTCTTCGCTCGTTCGTGTGATTGTTCTTATTGCCCCTTTATTAGGCTTACTGGGCACCGTGTCTGGAATGATTGAAACATTTCGCTCGCTATCGACCATGACACTGCATTCACAAACCGGCGGCATTGCCGGCGGTATTGCGGAAGCTTTATTTACTACTCAGATGGGACTGACCGTGGCAGTTCCGGGTCTGCTGGCGCATAGCATGCTGAACCGCAAGCAGCAGCAGATCGAACAAGATTTAACGCAAGTCAAAGATTTGTTGTGCCACCAAACAGAATTGACCATTAACGGGAAATGATTTGCTATGAGACATAACGAGCCTGCTGAACCTGAAGCCACCATCGATATGGCACCTTTGATTGATATGGTTTTCATCTTATTAATCTTTTTCATGGTGACTACGACTTTTGTCAAAGACATGAAGCTCGATTTGGAGCGGCCCAAGGCAAGCAGTGCGGTTACAGCGTCAAGTAAAGCAATCCGCCTGTTTATTGACCGCAATGGAGACACCTACTTGGATGGTGAGTTAATACGCGTATGGTTGATACAAAGCAAACTGCGCGATTTGCTCAGCACCGCCTCCAGCAAAGTGGTTTTGGTGGTAACAGATGAAGGGGTGCCAGCCGGAAAACTGGTTGAAGTGGTCGATCAGGCTCGTCTGGCAGGTTCAGAAAGTGTAGGCGTTGCAACTAAAAAAGAAGCGGGGTAAGAAAATGGAAAAAATTAAATGGCAGCAGCATATGGCGGGGGCGATATCCATGGTGTTTGGTTTGATATTGGTCTTCGGTTTGATTTTGTGGATGAATCACTACATGGGAAAAATTGAAAAATCACCGCCACAAGAAGTAACCGAAATCAGCATGACAAAGGAAATCAAGCAGGAACCCAAAAAGGAAATCAGGAAACCGGAACCGAAGAAACAGGTAGCCCGGCCACAAGCACCCGCGCCATTCAAAGGCCTTGATACCGCTTTATCGGGTATCGACCTGGGGTTGTTGGGCTTGGATAATGGCCAGCGCGATATCGATGACAGCCTGTTAGGTAAAACAGGTAACGCCGTCATGACAGCGGATCTGGTGGATGTGCCGCCGAAACCGGTTACAAGAGGATCCTTTAAATACCCTTCAAGCGCAAAAAGAAATGGCATCAAGGGTTATGTTGTTTTATCCGTGCTAGTCGAAACGGATGGTTCGGTCAATCAGGTACAAGTCCTGGAATCGAATCCAACCGGAATTTTCGATGCCGCTGCCTTGCAAGGCATCCGCTCCTGGCATTTCGAACCGGCAAAATATAAAGGGGAAACCGTCAAAGTGTGGGCAAAGCAGAAGATCCGCTTTGATCTGTCTTGAGGTTTTCGTTTAGCTTAATTATCTCAATACAATGAAGCAACTGCTAACAAAATCAATCTATTATGTCATGGTTGCTGTAATGTTAGGGTGTTGTAGCCAGATTGCATGGACAGCGGAAAATAAAGCGCAAACGGCAGACTTTCTCGAACTGGCTGCCATCATGTTAAAAGATGGTCATAACGATCGCGCATTACTGGCATTGCAGAGCGTTGATCTGGAGAATAAAAAAACTGACTTGGCGCGTTTTTACACGTTGCAGGGTTTAGCTTACATGGGATTGAACGACCTTGAGGCTGCAAAAGACAGCCTTTTGCAAGCTGTCAAAAATGGGCAAAAAGATCAGGCGATTTATATCTATCTGGCGCAAACTCATTTTGGCCTGAAAGATTATAAACAGGCCATCGATTCGATAAATAAAGCAGGGAATCTCGTTAGCAAGGATGCAGCCTTGATCAGTTTAAAAGCGGAATCCTACTGGCATCTAAAAAATGCTGAGGCGGCCATCAATGCGTTAAATGAAGGGCAAAATACCTTTCCCGCCGATTATCGTTTTATCAAACGCAAAGTCTTTTATTTCGTGGAACTGGGGCTCTATCAAGAAGCCGTCCGGCTTGGCCGGGAATTTTTGCACCGCTCCAAAGCGGCTGCAGCCGATTATATTGCTTTGGGAAATGCGCTCAGGCTGAGTAAAGAATATCAAGAAGCACTCAACATTTTAGAAGTTGCACGGCTGCAATTTCCTCATGATGAGATGGTAGCAAAGCTGTTGGCGCATACTTACCTGGACCAAGGGAAATTAAACGCGGCGGCGTTCATTCTTGAACAAGCCGCATTACTGAATCCTAATCTGCAAGCTGAAGCCGCAGAACTTTACCGGCGTGCGGGAAGATTTCATAAGGCATTGACGCTGAATGAAAGCATTAGCGATCAGAAAGTGAAATTAAAACAGCGATTATCCATTTTACTGGCATTAAAGCAGTTTGAGCGGGCGGCCAATATGGAGTCGAGTTTATATCGCACCGGTTTGCTGGAAGATCAAGATGTACGTTATGCATTGGCCTACGCGTTATTTTCAAGCCGCCGCTTTCCTGCAGCCAGCAAGCACTTGGATCATTTAACCAATGCCGAGCTGTTTAGAAAGGGAACCGAATTGCGCCGTCTGATGGAGGTTTGTAAAAACGAACCATGGCAATGCACCTGATATGGACACCATTAGCTTTTGCTAATTCTGATCTCAATACATTAACTGCTGCATTGCCTTTTATGCAACCTTAATAACACGCCTGCCTAGAACATTTAATTAAATAACTAAAAATAAACTCTACGAGCACATGCAATGCGGGTAGAGAAGGGGCTTGATACGCCAAATGAACGCTGATTTCCACATTATTTTTAAGTCTTGCGCTTTATTCATAAGCCAATCCAGAATATTTACCATGCTTGCTATCGTTCTGGTTGCTTTGGCAAGCCCCGCCGTTTGGGCCGATGATGAAAAAGCGGAATTTTCCCTGCATTTGTTTCAAGAAGGATTGCCCATAGCCGATGCCGAATTGCTTATCAGCAGCGAATCCTTTGACAAATCGACTGCAAAATTGATTTTTGAGGCGATACCTGCAACTTATACTTGGAAAGCCGGCGATGCGCCGCTTAAAACAAATGCAAATGGGAGCATTGCCGGAAAATTACCTGCCGGCATTTACCAATTCACTATCAAAACCGGCACGCGGGAATTTATGTTTGATTTGCCATTACGTCCTGCGGAAAATGCGCAAATTCTGGTGACTTTTTTCCCTAACAAGAAAAAACCGCTGCTAAATATTGAAAGCTCCATAGCGGGCACGATGGCAGGTGCGGATGCCGATAAGACACTTTCGCCAGATCAAGGCGAGGGATCAATCAAAGTCCGGGTTTTATCTGCGGAAACCGGCAAACCCATCAAAGATGCGCAAGTTTTTTTAAGCGGATCAAAACAAAAATTAAGAACCGATGAACAAGGCCAAGTGACAGCAACGGTACCTGCCGGCCGTTACAGCGTCTCATTGTTGCACAATGCTTATAGCAGTCAAACACAAGATGAAGTCGACATCAAGAATGCTCAGACCACCGATCTGAGTTTCAAACTCACACCGGCAGGTGTCGAATTGGCCGAATATGTCGTTTTAGAACCGCATCTTGCCGGTACTGTCGCATCGGTCATCGAAGAACAGCGTACTGCAACATCCGTATCGACAGTTTTAGGTGCGGAACAATTCAGCCGCGCGGGCGATAGCGATGCAGCCAGCGCGCTGCGCAGAGCTTCCGGGCTAACATTGGTTGGCGGCCAGTATATTTTTATCCGTGGCTTGGGGGAACGATTTTCTACCACCCTGGTGAATGGCGCAGCGGTTCCAAGTCCGGATCCCACCCGGCGTGTAGTGCCGATGGATCTGTTTCCAACCAATATTCTCGAAAGCGTATTGGTGCAAAAAACTTATTCTCCGGATCGCCAAGCGGAGTTTGCTGGGGGTACGGTGGAATTGCGCACGCGCGGCATTCCCGATGCATTCTTTTTCAATTTGAACTTGCAAACAGGCGTCAATGATAATACTACTTTTCAGGATGGCCTGACATACAAAGGCGGAGGTGCAGATTTTACCAGTTACGATGATGGCGCACGGGCACTGCCGGACTCACTCTCCGATGTCATCAGAGATGGAAATTTGCAACCGGCTTCAGCTTTCAATCCCAATGGCGTGACGCCCGGACAGCTTGAAAGACTTGGTGAGAATTTATCGGGGGTATGGGACGTAAATCGCAATAAACGCGGCCCGGATACCGGTTTTCAGGCATCAATGGGGGATAGCTTTTCTTATGGTGATTTCAGATTAGGTTATATCACCGCAGCCGGCTGGAAGCAGGAATTCAGAAAACAAAATGAAGTTAATCGTGAATTCAGTGCGACCAGAGCCGGTCTTGATGAAATTCAAAATTGGGATGTGCAACGATCATTACGTGAAATTGCTGTAACGGGTTATGCAGCTACGGAACTCGAATACAAAGATTCTCACCGGCTATTTGCAAAAACAATGTTTCTGCGTCAGTCAATCGACGAAGCCAGGATTACTCAAGGTACGACTGATGCGGAGACGACCGATGTACGTAGAACGCGGCTGAGGTTTTTTTCAAATCAATTATTGATGAATCAGTTTGGTGGCGAGCATCGGCTCGATTGGTTGAAAGATTTATCAATTAACTGGCTTTATACCGATGCTACGGCCAACCGGGATGAACCTAAAACAAGGGATTACCGCTATGATCTTGATGCAAGAAATAACAATTATATTTTTTCTCAACGAGTGGATAGTAACTTGATTACTTATGCCGATCTTATCGACAAAGATCGAAGTTGGCGGTTGGATGGAAAAATGCCTGTAGATTTGACGTTGTTCCATAAACTGACGCTTAGCGGCGGTTTTATCAGTCAGGCTAAAAATAGAGATGCCAGTGCACAACGATTTAGTTACTTTCGATTCGGGCCTGATGCTTCGAATTCCCAAGTATATTCACTTCCATCTGTTGAAAGTATTTTACAGCCTCAATTTATCGGCGCAAACGGATATCAACTTCGCGATGTGACTCGTTTGAGCGATCAGTATACCGCTTCACAAAATCTATTCGCTTATTACGGAAAATTGGATTTATTGTCATATGATCGAGTCAATATCACAGGCGGTTTACGTTGGGAGGATAATGATCAGAAAGTCAATACCTTTTTGAATGGCTTGCCAACAACTGCGCGGTTAAATCGAATCGATATGTTACCTTCGGTGGTCGCAACATTTTTTATTACGGATAAGCAGCAATTACGTGCCGGTTTTAGTCAAACCCTATCGCGGCCTGATTTCAGGGAACTTTCATCCGCGCCGTTTTTTGATATGAATACCAATCAGGAGACCGTCGGTAATCCGCTATTGAAACAAACAGCCATTACCAACTGGGATTTGCGTTGGGAATATTATTTGTCACCAACTGAAAATATTTTTGCCGGTTTCTTTTGGAAAGATCTAACCAATCCTATCGAATTAGTCGCCCAACCCGGTACCGGTGCCCTGAATACATACCAGAACGTCGATACAGCAACGGTTTACGGATTTGAATGGGAGGTATTGAAAAAACTTGATTTTGTACATCCGACTTTGCAGAATTTTTATATCGGGGGTAATTATACGTGGTCTCAATCCAATGTAGAGTTGACTGCGCAAAACCTCATCGCACAAACTACCAATAATCGGCCATTGCAAGGACACTCCGAACATATCGTTAATTTTCAATTAGGCTATGACAATCCAAAATGGAAAACTCAAGCTACCCTGTTATATAACGTGTCTAGTGAGCGTATTGTTGCGGCTGGCAGACAGCAAATACCCGACAAATATGAACAGCCTTTCCATCAGCTCGATTTTGTATTCAGTCAGAATTTGTATAAAGGACTGTCAATGCAAGCTTCAGCACAAAATATATTGGACGACGATGTGCTCATTCTGCAAGGCGATGAAATAAGCCGTCAGTTCCGCCGCGGGCGATTTTTTAATCTGAGCGTGCGGTTGGCTTATTGATTAAATAATATCAATGTATTACTTCCCTTGTTTAATTTTCTGATTTATTTGAATAGAAAAGATTAATTCACCGAATCAGCAAGGCATCAGACCTATAGTACCCGGGAAGTTAGGCATGTCAATGAGATAGCTGAGTTTCCCGTTACCAGACAATTTAGTAGCGCAACCAATTGATCATTGTTTCTTTAATTCACAGTTAATGCTGTTCACTTCTGTATTCAGCATCTATTAATCCTCATCAGTATATCGTTGCGTCATCATCAGCATATCGCCGATGCCAGTCAGATAGAAAGGATGAGATCGTGAAAAAAATTATAATTCTTATGCTCGCGGTTATATTGTTGTGCGGATTCCGGGCGCCAAATGGCGAAATCATCGTGAAAGGAGATTTTGTCGATAAATTAATCAGTAACATGGGGAAACCGCACGTAAAAATAAATCTAGGATCAATCTATAACGCTGCCGGCGGCTTTATTATGCAACGGGAAATGTGGGTTTATCGCGTCGATGATTACAATTACCGCTTTACCATTATTAATGGGCAAATTGTTCACGATCATTGGTCAAGATTCTAATTAATATTTGGCGGGTAGTGTCGTTCGAGGCGATATGAAAAAATGTCCTCATGAATGTGCGGTAATGGATTGAAAGAAGAAGAGGCTAATCCAAATTTGTAAGTGATGGTTTGTAGAAAATGATCGTTGGAAATTTGAATCAGATTTGCTCCGCAATATTGGCATAACCGATATAGAATATTCAAGATATAAAGCTGCTGCCATATATTAGTAACGATACCTTGTTATAGTGCTTCGTGTCTGAAACCGAGTTGACATTAGATACCAGCAGCTGATTTATACCATGAAATTTTATGACAACAATTTTAAAACTTTAACCAGGTTTTAAGATTAATTTCCCAGGAAATAAGCCGCGCAGTATTCGTTAGTCATAAAAATAGTGCAGGCTTTCTGTATTAACTTAACATGTTAATTTTTAATAATAATAACGGAGATAATGAAAATGGCTACGATAATAGGTAATTCAAATTCACAAACGCTCAACGGTACCGCGAGCGACGATACTATTCACGGCGGTGGTGGAAACGATTTTATCGATGGAAAAGCCGGAACCGATACAATTGTGTTTGCTGGCAATCGCGGTACATTTAATTTAGTAAACCTCAGCGGTGCGGTACGTGTAACGGGACTAAATTCGGCTCCCGTTGATTATAGAGGCGACACGGCGCGGATTTTCAACGCCGAGAAAGTGCAATTTGCCAATTTAACCGAGACCATACCTGCTACCGGTAATACCCAAATAGCAGGAAACACCCTTACTCAAACCATCAACGGTACGGCAGGTAACGATACGATTGATGGTGCGAGTGGAAACGATTTTATCGACGGTAAAGCCGGTACCGATACTGCGGTATTTTTTGGCAATCGCAGCGATTTCAGTATTATCAATGTAAATGGTGAAATACATGTTACAGGATTGAGCACGGCACCGGCGGATTATGCAGGAGATACCGCCCGGCTTATCAATATAGAGAAATTGCAGTTTACTTCGGATCCAGAAATATCAGTTAGCGGTAATACAATCAATATTGCGGATGGTGACACTTCGCCTAATACCGCCGATGGTACTGGTTTTGGTAGTGTAGCCCAAGGTGGTGCTGGCGTTATTCATACATTTGCTGTTAAAAATGATGGTGGTTCGACTTTAACCCTTGGTACGCCAACTGTACCGAATGGTTTTTCGTTAGTTCCAGCAAACCCATTAGCCGCTTCCTTGCCATCTGGCGGTTCAGATACCTTTCAGGTCCGGCTCGACAGCACAGTTGCTGGTACAAAATCTGGCCAAATTAGAATCGCCACTAATGATAGCGATGAAAATCCATTTAACTTTTCTATCAATGGCACAGTTACAACAACACTGCAAATTACTTTAATCGGGACAAGCTCCGATGATTCGTTGCTGCTAGGTGATCAGATTGTTTGATTTTCATTTAAGGATTTCATAACCGGTAGCAACAAAGCAAGTTTGAAAGTCCGGCTGTGATAAATATGCATTGGGAGTCTATTGTTAATTTTGTAGCGGCATACCGGATACTTTTTATGTGTCTTTCAATCAAATAAAATCATTTCTATTTACTTTTGATAAGTAACCCAAGTTAGCGATGCTGGCCATTTTGGAATTCATGATTGAATCCGGAATGGCCAGCCGCCTATTATGCATTTTACTGTTTAAACGATTATCCTGAGTTTGATTTAAGTTCAGAATTGCTTCTGAAGCGTTAACATTAATTTACATGTAAATGTAATACCTTTGTCATATCCACCTGATAGATTGACTCACCCTAAATAAAAATTGGAGGCGGGTTAATTATGTATGGATTAAAAAATATAAAAGAACAATTACTAACAACATCAGCATTGCTATTGAGCGGTATTGCATTTAATGCAAATGCGACCGCAACGTATGATCCTGCGTCGAATACGGTAGATTTGCCTGTCGTCGAGGTATTGAGTGGTGGAACTTCTTCATTTTATAGCGCGCAATTGCAGCTCGTAGGAAACGAATTGCAATTGGTGTCGGCTAATCCAATCGCTGCCACAACAGGACAACGCAATGTATTCGATTCGGATACCAGCGCGGTGCATATCTCATCTGTATCTGTTGGTGCAGATAGTTACTATGCCAAGCTGAAATTAGTACCGGGCTCGGATCCATTGCGTTTTAGCATCGATCAATTGGTGAATAATGCTTTTCAAGGTTGCCCGGCTTTTGCACCGCAACCAGGTCCTACCCAGAATTCTTGTATTTTAAGTGGCACAATTACAACCGATGTAACCTTGACCAAAAATATTGAATGGATATTGCAACAGAATGTTTTTGTTGGAGGCAATAATACACAAAGTGCCACACTTACCATTAATCCTGGAACCAAAATCGTAGGTGTGGGCGGTTCGGGTGATCAAGCCGCTTTTTTGTGGATCCGGCGGGGTTCTAAAATCATGGCGGAAGGCACGCCCGATAATCCGATCGTGATGACCGGCCCGAATGAGCTTGCAGCAGGGGAGTGGGGTGGCTTGCTAATTTCCGGAAATGCACCCGTAAATGGTTGTAACGAGGGTGTGCCGGTTTGCGAGGTGCCCTTTGAAGCCTATGTTAGCGAAATGTATGGTGGAAACAATCCAGCGGACAATAGCGGAGTAATTAAATATACCCAGATTCGTTTTGCTGGAAGTCCCGTACGCCAGGATGAAGAACTTAATGGTCTGACTCTTAACGGTGTAGGGTCGGGAACGCTTATCGACTATGTACAGGTACACGAAGGCTTGGATGACGGTATAGAAGTTTTTGGCGGTACCGTACAAATGAAACATTTAGTACTTACGAATATTCAGGACGATTCTTTGGATTGGACCAATGGCTGGCAAGGCCGTGCCCAATTTGTTTTAATTAAACAAGCGGCAGCTATAGGTGATCGCGGTATTGAGGCAGATAGTAACGAAGCAAACAACGATAGCACGCCAAGAGCAAAACCAATTCTATCCAATTTGACAATCATTGGCCGTACCGGGGATTCTGCGACTCAGGGTGTGTTATTGCGCCGTGGAACCGGTGCCAATATTTGGAATTCCGTCATTACAGGATCTCCAACCTGCTTAACGATTGATGGTGCAGCGACCTTTGCAAATGCAGGAACTCCGGGAAGCTTAACCGGTTCATTGACGATTCAAAATTCATATGTCAATTGCGCAACCAACTTTAGCGATGGCGATGATGCAACGTTTACCACATCGGATTGGTTCCTGTCGCAATCTGAGAATGTTGCAGGAGATCCTTTATTAAGCGGTTATTTGCCAGCCGCCGGATCGCCATTAACGCTCGGCGGCACTGCAGTGAGCGATGCTTTCTTTACACCGGTTGATTATATCGGCGCCTTTAAGGACGCGGATAGCGATTGGACTCGGGAATGGACAACCCCGTTTAATTGATTTTTACTGAACCGGAGGGGTTTTCAAAAGGTTACGCGCCATCGAAAAAAACCCTTCGTATCAATCAGTAAAACCTTGCAATAATCGCTGCTACGCTCATATGTGGCAGCGGTTTCTTACTTTTCTTACGTTTTATTGTGAAGCTTTGGTTGTTGCAATAAAGCATTCATAAAAAATTCATTTTGATGACATCAGTTCTTAATGTTGGGGTTGTACAGTAATTATTGCGCTTGGGTCCCATTTGGCCGGACGCTTCAGATTCACAAACGAAATTAATTCTGATGGAGGAAATGTATGAAAAAAAAGATATTAACATTATCGCTCTGTGCCGCCTTGGCAACATTTGCGTATGCAGATAACGAAAGAATTGACGGTCCGATGAAATTCAAACCTATCGCAGCATCGGCTTATAAACAAACAACAACCGATCCGCATATTTTAAATACAAAGCCTTGGGTAATTCCGAGAGGTTATAAACAATATATCGTTTCCGATGAAAGCGACTTGGATATTTATCCCAATTCTCCGGATCTGAATGATATGAATACGGTCAATGAAACCGGCAAGCATGCGGGCCGTTATCTTTATCGCACGCATGAAGTACGGCCAGGTAGCGAGCCATATCTGGGCGGAGCGGTTTCAGTAGTAGACTTAAAAACTGGTAAAGCCAAAGTCTTGGCACAACGCGCCGATTGGGAAGCGCTCGATGGTTTGGTTTGGACGCCTTGGCAAACATTGCTTTTTGCAGAAGAAACCATTACCGCGCAAATTCCCGATCCTGAAGCACCGGACGCGCAGAGTGGCCTGTTATATGAAATGATCTTCGCAAAAAACAATCCCACTCAGGTTAAAGAAATTAAAGTACGGCCAATGCTTGGCTCGTTATCGCATGAAGGCATCGAAATCGACGAAGAAGGCAATGTCTATGTGATTGACGAAGACAGAACTGGCTCGATTTATAAATTCGTACCAGAAAATTATGGCGACTTGAGTAGCGGCCAGCTCTATGCACTACGTGTTAAAAATGGTGCCAAAACTGGCGATGCCGAATGGGTGGCTTTAGATATGAATCAAGTTCAAATCAGTGCCAGGGTTGCGGCCCAAGCAGTAAATGCAACGCCTTTCTGCCGGCCTGAAGACTTGGAGCGTATAGGGCGCACGCTATATGCAGCGTTGACTTGCGAAGATGCGGCCAATCCGGCCAATACGGATGGTCCTGGTGCAGTGCTTGCAATAAAACTGACGGCATCGCCTAAAGTGAGTTACTTTGTACAGCCGGGTGTCAATGTGCCTTTTGAAGTCAGACCTACTGATACAACTCCGGGTGTAACCGGCTTGAGAAGACCGGACAATCTGGCAAATGGCCCAGATGGAAAATTGTGGATTGTTGAGGACAATGACAATAGCGATATCTGGGTTGCGCTGCCCGATGACGATGGCGATGGATATAGCGATGGCGTGTATCTGTTTGCTTCACTCAAAGATCAGTCCGCTGAAGGTACAGGTATCTATTTTGGTAAAGATCCGCATACCTTATATGTCAATATTCAGCATTCCGGCACAGGTAATGATAAGACTATGGCAATCACCCGCCGGCATACTCATGATGATTATAAGAAATGGCGCAATGAGGAATAATTTTCGCGTGAAATGAACACATTGTGTAACTGAAGGGGTATCAAATCATGAAACTCACTCACACTTTTATAATCACGACAATTTGCGTTTGCTTTGTTTTATTGGGTGTAATTTATAACATTGTTTTATCAGGCACATCTGCAGATTGGAAGAGTATTTCAAGCATCGTTGCTGGAATTTATCTTTATTTTGTCTATCTTGTTTTGAGTATTCTTTTGGACAAACCTAAAAATACCGATGTGCCATTGCGCAACCGATAAATAATGAAATTTTCACTAACCGGTGAGATGCCAATCACGCACATTGGATAGCCATCTACGCAACCCTTCGAGTAGATAAACCGCTTGACCCAAGCAGTTCCATTCATGGAAATGTCACAACGATCCGAGAGATCGAGAGCGCGATGAATTGGGTTTATGTTTGATTAGCACTTTTCCTCCTCCTTTCCTCCCAGGCTGCTTCTTCTGCAGGCAATCACTGGGAGGATTCCTGCAGGTAATCTATTTGTCATCACCTTGTCATATCGCCTCATTATGATAACTAGTCAATTAAATCCTTTACGCTGGAGAATTCAGATGCGACTGCGGATCAGTCTTATACGGTTTACCCTATCATTATTATTGCCAGTAGTAGCGACTGTTACACTGGCCGCTGATATTACCGGTGCAGGCGCAACTTTTCCTTATCCTATTTATGCGAAATGGGCAGATGCCTATAACAAAGCGACCGGTATACGTTTGAACTATCAATCCATTGGTTCCGGTGGCGGTATCAAGCAGATCAAAGCCAAAACGATAGATTTTGGCGCATCGGACAAACCATTGCCTTTACAGGAATTGCATAAAAACGATCTGACACAATTTCCAACGGTAATCGGGGCGGTGGTACCGGTTGTTAATTTGGATGGTATTCAGGCAGGTCAAATTAAACTGACTGGAACCGTTCTAGCGGATATTTATCTCGGCAAAATCAAGCAATGGAACGATGCAGCGATTGCAAGCTTAAATCCCGGGGTTAATTTACCTTCTAATGCTATTGCGGTAGTGCATCGGGCCGATGGTTCAGGCACTACGTTTTTATTTACCGATTACTTGAGTAAAGTCAGTCCGGAATGGAAAACAAAAATCGGTGCCGATGTTTCTGTATCGTGGCCAGCCGGTACGGGTGGCAAAGGTAATGAAGGGGTGGCTAATTTCGTGCGGCAGATCAAGAATTCTATTGGTTACGTAGAAGCTGCCTACGTAAAACAAAGTAAGATGAATTATGTGTTATTGCAAAATCATGACGGTGATTACGTAAAACCCGCTGAAGACAGTATTAAAGCGGCGGCTGAGAATACACAGTGGGATGCCGCATCCGGGTTTTATCAAATTCTGACACATAAACCGGGCCATAACAGTTGGCCGATTACCGGTGCTACCTTCGTTTTAATGCAGAAATCTCAAGATAATCCTGCACATGCGCAAGAAGTATTGAAATTTTTTGAATGGGCATACAAACAAGGCGGCGATATGGCGCTGGAATTGGATTATATTCCGCTGCCAGATAATGTCGTTGAGCTGATTGTAGATTCCTGGCAGGAAAATATTAAAGATAAAAATGGCCGTTCGATTTATGCCATTCGTTAAAAAATTTAACAAACAAGCGGTGCGTAGAGTAATTGCAAAATGAATGTGAATTACACCAATCGGAGAAATTCAGATACTTTCGATTTGCCGGATAAGATGATGGCAAAAATTCATGTACCTGAGAAATTTAAAAAACAATTGTTCTACGATTTGATTTTTCGCGGAACCACTTGGTTTTTTACTTTGATTGTATTGTTGCTACTGACTGCATTGGTTGTTTCATTATTGATTGGGAGCATGCCGGCAATCAAGGCTTTTGGTTTTAATTTTTTATTCAGCAGCGACTGGAATCCTGTTACCGAAAAATTTGGCGGCCTGGTTCCGATTGCCGGAACATTGGTCACATCGATCATCGCGTTATCTATTGCCATTCCGATCAGTTTTGGAATTGCGCTGTTTTTAACGGAATTGTCTCCGCCTTGGTTGCGCCGGCCTCTTGGAACGGCCATCGAGCTTCTGGCGGGAATTCCCAGCATTATTTACGGCATGTGGGGGTTATTTGTTTTTGCTCCTTTTTTTGCGCAAACTGGGCAGCCTTGGCTGCAAAATACTTTAGGGAAAATTCCAGGTATCGATTTTTTGTTTGCGGGTGCCTTCATGGGTATTGGCACGTTGACCGCGGGTATTATATTGGCAATCATGGTGATTCCATTTATTGCAGCGGTGATGCGCGATGTTTTTGAGGTTGTGCCATCCATGCTGAAAGAATCTGCTTATGCGTTGGGCGCGACGACTTGGGAGGTTATTTGGCATGTAGTCATTCCTTACACGCGCATCGGCATGGTTGGCGGGATCATGCTTGGCTTGGGGCGTGCGCTGGGAGAAACGATGGCGGTTACTTTTGTGATAGGCAATGCCCATCGGTTACATGCCTCGCTTTTTATGCCCGGTAATAGTATTGCTTCCGCACTGGCCAATGAATTCACCGAAGCGGATGGCGAGTTATATACGGCTGCGCTCATCGAGCTGGGTTTGATTTTGTTTCTGATAACTTTCATCGTTCTGGCTTGCTCCAAAATTCTTTTACTGCAGCTCAGGAAACGTGATGGCGATATTTCTTAAAACATCTTTATGGTTTCAATTTATACCAGGCGCCGGATTGTAAACGCAATTAATCTTGTTGGTTCCGTATTGGCGATGGGAATTGGATTAACGTGGTTATTTTGGATCCTCTTCACATTGTTCAGCAACGGATTGAGTGGCATGAGCCTGGCGTTGTTCACAAACATGACGCCCGCACCGGATGAGAATGGCGGCTTATTGAATGCCATTGCAGGCAGTTTAATAATGGTAACAATCGCCACTGCGATTGGTACCCCGATTGGTATCATGGCGGGCACCTATTTAGCCGAATTTGGCCAGCGTGGCTGGCTCGCTCCAGTTACTCGTTTTATCAACGATATTCTGCTCTCCGCACCGTCGATTGTGATTGGTCTTTTTGTTTATACCGTCTATGTTGCACGGGTAGGCCATTTTTCCGGCTGGGCTGGTGTATTCGCACTATCGCTGATTGTCATTCCGGTGGTTGTGCGCACTACCGAAGATATGCTTCGGCTTATTCCAAATAGTTTGCGTGAAGCCGCCGCCGCTTTAGGCGCACCGCATTGGAAAATAATTACCTTGGTAACCTGGCGGGCATCCAAAGCCGGTATATTGACCGGCATTTTATTGGCCATCGCACGTATTAGCGGCGAAACTGCGCCACTTCTGTTTACCGCATTAAACAATCAGTTTTGGAGCATTGACATGAATCGTCCCATGGCCAATTTACCGGTCGTGATTTTTCAATTCGCCATGAGTCCTTACGAATATTGGCAGGAATTAGCCTGGGCGGGGGCTCTGTTGATCACGTTGAGCGTTCTGGCACTTAACATCATTGCCCGCTTTTATTTACGTAAACACGAGCAGATTAATCAATAAATCTAAGATGAATGAGATCTATAACCCGGCAAATAATGCCAAAGTAACTATTCAAGATTTGAATTTTTACTATGCGAAGTATCATGCATTGAAATCAATCAATCTGGCAATCACGGAAAATAAGGTGACTGCTTTTATTGGCCCATCCGGATGCGGGAAGTCTACATTGCTTCGCACTTTCAACCGCATGTACCAGCTCTATCCGAGCCAGGAAGCCAAAGGCAAAATAATCATGGATGGCCGGAATATACTCGATGCCAAACAGGATCTGAACATTTTACGTGCAAAAATGGGTATGGTGTTCCAAAAGCCTACACCATTTCCGATGTCAGTTTTTGAGAATGTGGCATTTGGTGTGAAACTGTATGAAACATTAAATCGCAACGAACTGACAGAACGGGTCGAATGGGCGCTTGAAAAAGCCGCCTTGTGGGATGAAGTGAAAGATAAGCTGCATCACAGCGGAACCAGCCTTTCCGGCGGGCAACAGCAACGCCTATGCATTGCCCGCACGATCGCAGTTAAACCGGAAGTAGTGCTGCTCGATGAACCCACTTCAGCACTCGATCCGATTTCAACAGCCAGAATCGAGGATTTGATTTTCAAACTCAAACAAGATTACACCATTGTGATAGTTACCCATAACATGCAACAAGCAGCGCGTGTTTCCGATTACACCGCGTACATGTATTTAGGCGAACTGATAGAGTTTGGTAATACCGATATTATTTTTACAACCCCGAAGCAAAAAGCCACCGAAGACTACATCACCGGTAAGTTCGGCTAGACTAGATGGTTCATGGCCCCAGTTAACCTTAACCTGTACTGATGAAAGTTGAAAAACTATTCCGCAAAAATCATAAAGCAATTGCTAATAATTTGCATTATGTAAAATGCATAAAATAATAACATTAATAATCAATATGTTAAAAAATTCTCTTTTTTGTATTGTGCAAAACGCTTTTCAGCGTGCTCATTATGCCTGTCACTAAGCGCTCGGCAATATAGACGTAGGTATTCAGCATCAACGCCTGACTCTTTAACCAGGCGTTTTTTTTCCTTAGCAATCCACCGATAGTATTTACGTCTGAGTGCTTTATCACGAGTGCAACGAATAAACCAATAGTAGTTATTGAGTTTTGAAAACATAG
>SSFV01000088.1 GCA_008015565.1 Nitrosomonas sp.
GCTTTGGTGCGGAATTCGTCGCTTTCAAATACAGCAGGCACGGCGCTGCGCAAGTAATTGATCAGCTTTTCCATATGCTGGCGCAATTCCTCACCGCGGCCAAACGGGAGCTTAAGCATGCAAGGCTTGTGCGGCTGCAGAAAATTGTTGATATAACACCAGTCGGCGGGTTTATTCTCAAGCAGCGCTTTTTCTTGCAATAGCTGCCTGACCAGACTCCGCTTTCCCATACCGGAAGGACCGAGCACGAAAAGATTGTAGCCATCGTGGCGGATACCCGCGCCAAAACGGACAGCGTCCATCGCGCGAGCCTGACCGATGATTTCAATCAAATCCTGCAACTCAGCCGTTGTTGCAAATGTAAATTGCTCAGGGTCGCAAGGATTATTTAATTGTTTAGAATCAAGCGGAACATCCGGTATTTTTTTTTCGTTCGTCTTATTGATGATACAACCTCACTTTGTGTAATCAGTCCCGCTATTTTGCAATGGTAATGCTCGGCACGCCAACCCGCGGGATATCGGTTACAGTCATTTGAAACAACAGAAACAGTAACTGAAAAGCATCGCGGTTCCAGCGCGCATGCGGACCCGTGGTATTGACGGCGTAATAGCGACTGTTCCAGCGGATGGAAAAATCGGCATCAGCGGGCGATGTATCGGCTACGATAAATTCCATGGTCAGATTTGGATTTTCGTCATTGAGGATCGGCGGTGTCCGGGGATCTTTTTCGACGTAATATCCTAATTCATCGCCGAGTGCTTTGCCGAGAAAACCCAGAATGCTATGAAAGCTTCTAAGGCGGAAAACGCCCGTCATTGGCCATTCCCCGCCATAATGACCGGCGCGGATATCAAAAGCGATATCGCTGCTATTCCAGTCACCTACTAATTGCTGCAGCTTTTCGCGTTCTTCTTCGGACAAAATATCGGGATCATAGTTAGTAATGACAATCGGCCCGGCTACTTGTTTGCGCAGCACGTAAGTATTGTCTTGCGCGTTATGGTGCACAGTGAACTCTTTTTGCAATGCTAAAAAACCTTCCGGCTTTACCGGCCCTGCAGGAATCGTCCAGGTATTGACCAGCGGTAGCGGCTCGGCAAATAATTGATTGTGATCCTGAATTGCCGAAAGGTGCAGCACGATCCGGCGAAACATTTCATAACCATTTTTGGCCGCCGGACTATTGCGATAAGCGCCATTCTCCCGTGCTTCGTGCAACAAACGCACTTCCTGCGCCATCATACGCAGCAGCATATCAACATCGAAACGCTGGCGTAGCAACAACGTCAATTTATTCTGCGTAAATGGCGTCAATAAACGCTTGGTAAAATCTTCCCCTTCGATTGGAACAATGCTGATGGTCGGATTTTCCGTGATGCTTCCCCCGAAAACTGGCAGTATCGATGCCCCGGCAAGTCCGCCAAGCGCTGGCATGGCACCGGCATTGGCTTGAAAATTGAACGTTGCGGCGATATTCGATACACCGGTAAAATGAACCGGTTGCCGGTAACGGGCACGCACGATATTGATCATCAGCTGCTGTGAAATGGCGTCGGTAATGGCGTCATCATACGCAAGCACAGCGCGATTTAAAGCAAGCGGCGATATGCAACCGGTCATACTCAGGATCAGCATACCCTGCACTAATCGCAGTAACCACTTATGAAGAATAGATTTCATGAAAATTTCCCGGCTTATAAGTTAAATGATCATGCCAGCAATGCCGCCCAACGGCATTTTCTCATCCTGTTATGACTTGATCAATTTCTCGAATTCTTCAATAGGAACAGGCGGGGAATACAAAAAACCTTGCACATAATCGCATCCAAAACCAATGAGCAGATTTTGTTGTTCTTCCGTTTCCACGCCTTCTGCAATAGTTTTGATATCTAGCTTGTGTGCCATCATGATGATGGCCTCGACCAATGCCCGGTCAATCGGGTTGTCGCTCAGATTGCTGATGAAGGAACGATCTATTTTGATATAGTCGATATCAAATTCCTTTAAATAAGAAAGCGATGCAAACCCGGTACCAAAATCATCGATGGATACTTGAATGCCTTTGTTGCGAAATTGCAGCAGGAAGTTTTGTACCGCAAGCGAGCTTTTCAGCAGCAGGCCCTCCGTAATTTCAACGTTGATACAATCACCGGGCAAACCAATATGCGTCAGCTTCTCACACCAGCCGGATTCATCCGAAACTTGAAACTGAACCGGTGATTTGTTAATACTTACCTGAATCAATGTACCGAATCGATCGAGCCATTGCTGAATATGCGCGATGGATTGATTAAAAACCCATTCGCCGATTTTTACGATTAATCCGCTTTCTTCCGCTAAAGGAATAAAGGTATGCGGCCCTATCATGCCACGGTAGGGATGCTTCCAGCGCAACAGCGCTTCGGCTTTGATAATGCTGCGCCGGGACAAATCCAGAATCGGTTGATAATAAACATGCAATTCATTACGCGCCAATGCTTTCCTCAAGTCATTGGTAAGAATCATTTTCTCACTTGCTTTATGTTGCAGCGCCGGGGTAAAGAAACAATAGCGGTCCCGCCCTGCATGCTTTGCCGCGTACATCGCCTGATCCGCATATTTCATCAGACTGCCGATATCCATACCATCTTCCGGGTAGAATGCAATACCGATACTGGTAGAAATATGGTAATCAACCTGATCATCCAGAAGATTATAAGGCGCATCGAGTTCATGAATGATGTGCCGGACGATTTTTTCTATATGCTCGCGGATTTCGATATTAGGTATGATAATTGCAAATTCGTCTCCACCCAAACGTGCAACCGTATCGGTATCCCTTACGCAGGATTTGATGCGCTGCCCGACTTCCTGCAGCAGTTGATCACCAGCCGTATGGCCAAGCGTATCGTTGATATCTTTGAAATGATCCAAATCGAGAAAAATTACGCCCAGTAACTGCCCATTGCGATGCGATTTTTTTGTTTCCTGGTCTAATCGGTCCCTGAATAAAATGCGGTTGGGCAACATGGTCAATTGGTCGAAATTAGATTGAAACAAAATCAGATCTTCTTTTTGTTTTCTTTCCGTAATATCGATAAATTGAGAAACATAACCCTGGATTCCGCCATGTGAACGAAGCATAACATGGATAGTTAGCCATCCGACGCGAATCGAACCGTCCTTATGCTGTGCCCAGATTTCACCCTGCCAGTGATTATTGTTCTTGAGCTCCCGCGACATGCTTTGGTAAAAAGCTTTATCATGGCAGGAAGAAATGAAAATTCGCGGATTCTTACCGGTCACTTCGTGCAATTCATAACCGATTAACCGGGTAAATGCCGGATTGATTTGCTTGATCGAATTATTTTCGTCTGTGATCAGGATTGCTTCGCTGCTGTTCTGATAAATAGCATCCACCAGCAACATGGAATCGAACGCATTTTCAAGCTTGATGACTTCCGCACCCCGGGCAGCCGTGCTGTCGGCGGAAGTAACTACCGATTGAGGCGAAGAAACCAGATAAAGGGCGTCTTCAACCAGTTGGCATCCCGTGACATGGAGTAACGCCAGTATCCACGTTTTTCCCTCAACTGGATGATCAATCGCGGAAATCGTTGCGTAGCAAGAAAAAGTGGTTTTATCTTTTTTGAGTGTACAGATTCCTCCCATCCATCTGCCGGCGCGCTCAATTTCTCCTGCAATCAATTCCGTGACTACCAAAGGGCCGGCTGAAGTTGAGATATCGAGGTTATCGATGGAACAACCCTGAAGTTCATTGGCTCCATAGCCAAACTGAATGCCAAATTGC
Organism: Nitrosomonas sp.; assembly: GCA_008015565.1. GTDB lineage: Bacteria > Pseudomonadota > Gammaproteobacteria > Burkholderiales > Nitrosomonadaceae > Nitrosomonas. The sequence continues at coordinate 3,794 of SSFV01000088.1, forward strand.
GAATTTGCATAAAAAATCCGCTGGTCCCTGGCACAAATCAAGCATACTCCGACTGGCAAATCCTGTAATACATTGCTCTCAATCTGCAACATATTTTCAGTCATTTTACGGGCGGTGATATCTGTGGAAATTCCCAATTCACCGGCGATCTGCCCCTGATCGTTAAACATAGGGCTTTTCACAGTCCAGAAAAAACGCGTTTGTCCTGATGACTTCACCACCATACTTTCTTCGCGATTAATCGTTTGTCCCAATTCCATCACGCGGCTATCGTCAAATAGGACGTCTCCCGATGATTTCAAATCGAAAAAATTCTTGTCATCATGACCGATGACTTCATCGATCGATACCGCAAAGAGATCGAGTACTTTTTGATTAACGTAGGTATACCGCCCCTGCCTGTCTTTGGTATAAACGTAAACCTCAACTTCATTAAGAATTCTTTCTAACTGACCAATTCTGTCTTCCAGTGCACGAATGCTGGATCCAATCGCTGAATCGAACGCCAGATGAGGTGAGGTAGAAATCAATGCCTTATTGCGAGTAGCTTTGGTTTTATTTTTTGGCGTCATGGCTTAGCGTTTAATGTCTTGTCAATTTATTAAACTTTCGCGTCAATGAATGCGGATGAATATCCACATTTTAATATAGAGTATTAACAGCTTATCGCAAAGTTGCATAAAAAATCCATATTTATTATTACGATAGACTACCGATGCAAACTTTCTTCTCGTTCCCGGTGAAAACCGGGGCAAACATGTTATGGAAACGCTGACTGTTTTATAAGCATTCTTTCAAATGCCTTGCCTTTAATAGGTTCAGAATACAGAAAGCCTTGCACGTAATCACAGCCAAAATGAATCAACAAATCTTGCTGTTCCTTTGTTTCCACGCCTTCGGCAATAGTTTTAATATCCAGCTTGTGCGCCATAACGATAATGGCCTCGACCAGGGCGCGGTCCGTTTCACTTTCAATGAGTTGTTTGATAAAAGAATGATCGATTTTGAGATAGTCAATATCGAACTTTTTGAGATACGACAGTGAAGAAAAACCGGTGCCAAAATCGTCGATGGACACTTCTATGCCGTTATTTCGAAATTCCAATAAATATTCCTGGACAACTGAAGAATCTTTCAATAACGCGCTTTCGGTAATCTCAACATTGATGCAACAACCAGGTAACCCGAGTTCAATCAAATTGTCCAGCCAATTAAATTTATTCATGAATTTAAACTGTATAGGCGACATATTGACACTCACCTGTAAAATATAGCCCAGCTTATTTCGCCATTCATGAATCAAAGCTATCGATTGTTTAAATACCAATTCGCCAATTTCCAAAATTAATCCGCTTTCTTCCGCCAGCGGGATAAAAACAGCCGGACTAATCATCCCTCTTCGCGGATGCTTCCAGCGTATCAGCGCCTCGGCTTTGATAAGACGCCGGCTCAATAATTCCACGATTGGCTGGTAATAAACCTGCAGTTCATTTCTTGCAATAGCCTGCCTTAAGTCATTAATTAACAACATTTTTTCACGAGCTTCTTGCTGCATGGAAGCTGTAAAGTGGCAGAAACGATTACGGCCTTCCAATTTAGCTGCATACATGGCTTGATCAGCGTGCTTCATCAAGGTTTTCATGTCAATTCCATCTTGCGGATAGAAAACAATACCGATACTGGTAGAAATGTAATAATCCGATCGATTCTGGCTGAAATTAAACGGCTTATTCAAGCTCTGAATAATTCGTAGCGCAATATCATCAACCTGTTTGCTTTCACTAAAGCCTGAAAGAATGATCGCAAATTCATCACCCCCCAGACGGGCAACCGTATCGTTTTCACCGGTACAAGATTTAAGGCGTACGGCAACTTCTCTCAACAGATCATCACCTCTGTCATGTCCTAGGGTGTCATTGATATCTTTAAAATGATCCAGATCCAGAAATAGCACGGATAGCGGTAATTTGCTGCGGCGCGATTTCTTGATTCTGGTTTCCAGCCGCTCCTTGAACAAATTACGATTGGGCAGGCCGGTCAACTGATCAAAATTCGCCTGCAACAAAATAAGCTCATCTTTTTTCTTTTTCTCGGTAATATCCGCAAACTGGGAAACATGATATTGAATGCGGCCATCGGGGCGTCGAATGACACTAACATTAAGCCACTTGGCGTGAAGCGTGCCATCCTTCCGCACATCCCAAATTTCCCCCTGCCAATGATCTTCATTCAATAATCTGCTGCGTAAGTCCTGGTAAAAAGCGGGATCATGCCGTCCAGAACGAAATATTTCGGGACTCTTACCAACAACGTCAGCCATTTCATAACCCGTCATGCGAGTAAAAGCCGGGTTAATTTGTATAATCAGATCATCTTCATTAGTTACCATGATCGCTTCATTGCTTGACTCATAAATGGCTGCCGCCAAGCGCATTGAGTCATCGATCCGCTTTTGCTTGGTAATATCCTGATAAACGCCGAGTACACCAATGATTTCATGATTACCATCGCGCAGTGGAACTTTGGAAGTTCGCAGCCATTTCATCGCTCCATCGGGAGACATTTGAGGCTCTTCGTAACTAAGCTTGGGAATCCCGGAGTCTATTACCAGGTGATCATCGTTACGATAACGTTCTGCTTGCAACTTCCAGCTCCACTGATAATCATCAGTGCCAATCATATCCTGTACACAATGGGCGCCGGCATCTTTGGCAAAAACAGGATTACAACCAAGATAGCGCAGATTCTTGTCTTTCCAGAAAATACGCACGGGTGCGGTATCAATGATTGTTTCGAGCAAGCTACGCGACTCGGCAAGCGTGACTTCCTTGAGTTTTTGGTCAGTTATGTCGGTAATAGTCCCCACATAGCCCAACACTTCACCTGTCGGACTCAGCTCAGCTTGGGCACGCCCCAGAATCCATGTAACATTTTGTTTATTTGATAAAAAACGATATTCGCACATAAATTGCTGCCGGAATTGCACGGCCTTATGCCATTCACACACTATTCTTGTACGATCGTCAGGATGAATTGCCTTCGTCCAACCATAACCTAACGCTGTTTGCGCATCCATATCGGCGATATTGCACCAGCGCTCATTGACATATAAACACTTACCTGAGGCATCGGTACGGAATATACCCACTGGCGCGGCTTCGGTAAGGCTGCGGAAAAGCTGTTCGTTATTGCGTAACGCGATCTCCATTTGCTTTTGCGCCGTGATATCAACCAATACGCCTTGCCAATGCGTACTGCCATCATTTTTCCGGTGGGGTATCGAATAGCCGCGCAACCACCTCTCGCCTATCATTGTTTTTACAGGATACTCATACAGCCACGGCAGTAATTTTTGCTGAGAATTGCGAATAGATGCCTCCATTTCCGGTAGCACATCAGGACGAATCAGTTTAAACATAATCTCTACATCAGCCATGCATTCAGCCGGTGAATGACCGATCAAATCGATTACGCCCTCGCTCATGAAAGGCAGCGAGCGGCGCCCTTGCGCATCAATACAAAATTCAAATACTGCACCGGGGATACTGGCAATTAAATTACGAAAACGTTTCTCACTGGCCTGCAGCTCTGCGGTACGTTGTATCATCACTTGTTGAAGGTTTTCTTGATGTGCCAGAATTTCCGACTCGGTTTCTTTGCGTCCGGTTATATTTCGAAATATACCGCGCGTTGCAACCGGTACACCTTCCACAGCATAAAGACTTACGTTGCCTTCCACCCAGAGAACTGTTCTATCTTTTGCCACAAACGGCACTTCTATAAGCCCGATGTTTTCACCAGACATGATACGTTTTATAAATTCCTGGCAATGCGCATGGTAATCAGGATGAATAACGTTGAAGATATTCAACGTAGCTATTTCTTCTGCCGTATAGCCCAGCGCCTTACGCCAAGCACTATTAACAAACAAAAAATGTCCATCTGGCGCAATACTCTGAATCAAGTCGTTGATACCGTCGAACAATTCACCCAGTTGCTCTTCACTCAGAATGGTCGCAACTGGAATTTTCACATGCGGGCTGGAAGACTGCGTGGTATTGATATCATTATTCATAAAATGAATATATCCAGAATAAACGTAAATCGAAATGAACGGATCTTGCAATCATAATGAATACATTTTTAATCTAAAATACATCAATCTAGAAAAATACCAGTATAGGCACAATATTCAAGAAAAAAACAACTCCAACTCACTATAATGTGACTTGATTCGTTAGGATATACACCGGCAACAAAAATCTATTGAGTCGGTGCAAGACATATTGCATACTAGCTGCGCCTTGGCGTTCAGGATATTTTTTCCACCAAATAATATTCCGATGCAGTGTAGAAATTTCATTTTTTAGCAGGTAATTTAATGTTTATTAGCGTCCTTGATCTCTTTAAAATAGGTATTGGCCCGTCCAGCTCACATACGATGGGGCCAATGGTTGCGGCCAAAGATTTTCGTGACCGCATCCAGGATTTCGTAGTTAACCATGCTGTACCGTCTTTCTTGCAAGTTCGTTGTACATTGCGGGGGTCTTTAGCTTTTACCGGCAAAGGCCATGCCACAGATCGTGCAGTTACCTTAGGGATGCATCAATACACGCCGCTGGCATTGGCAAAATTGGACGTCAACGAATTGTTTGAAAAACTCTGGCAGCAAAAAACCATTCAGGTCAATCAAGCTACCGCCATTCACTTTAATCCGCCCGAAGATATCGTTTTCGACCGCGGAGAACCGTTGCCCGAGCACCCGAATGGCATGATCTTTCAATTGCTGGATGAAACCGGAAAAACTTTGCTCACCGAAACGTATTTTTCAATTGGCGGCGGCTTTATCAACACGTTATCCGAAATTGGCCAATTGGTCGCGCCGATCAAAATGGAAATAACCACATCTTGCGGCTTTCCATTCGATTCTGCCAATCAAATGATGAAAATGTCCGCCGATAGCGGTTTATCGATCGCCGCTATGAAACGCAGCAATGAATTAGAGCGCATGAGTGAACGCGAACTGAACGATGGCTTGGATGCTATTTGGGATGCGATGCGTACATGCCTTGAGAAAGGCCTGGTTGCTGAAGGCCGTTTGCCTGGCGGCCTTAACATCAAGCGGCGCGCCCATTCGCTTTATCAGCAGTTACAAACCAATCCCCAGAAGGCTAACTTGAATGACTGGCTGTGCGCTTATGCAATGGCAGTGAATGAAGAAAATGCCGCCGGTCATATGGTCGTCACAGCACCCACTAATGGCGCAGCCGGCGTCATTCCCGCGGTCATTTATTATGCCGTCAGGCACGAAAACACTACGCTGGAGCAAGTGCGTGACTTTTTACTGGTAGCCGGTGCGATTGGCGGATTGATTAAGCATAATAGTTCCATTTCAGGCGCGGAAGTGGGTTGTCAGGGTGAAGTAGGTTCGGCATCAGCAATGGCCGCGGCAGGTTTATGCGCAATCAAAGGCGGCACAACCGCCCAAATTGAGAATTCCGCAGAAATTGCACTGGAACATCATCTCGGCATGACTTGCGATCCGGTAGGCAGTCTGGTGCAAGTGCCGTGCATTGAACGCAACGGATTTGGTGCCATTAAGGCCTATACCGCAGCGTCATTGGCAATCCGCGGCGATGGCCAACATTTTATGTCCTTGGATAATTGCATCGCTGCGATGAAACAAACCGGTTTAGAAATGTCAGTAAAATACAAGGAAACTTCGCTAGGTGGGTTGGCAGTCAGCATCACCGAATGTTAATCGTGATGTAATTTCCGGATGACATGGCGTAACCCTGTAACGATAAAGAAAACACTCAGCACGACTACAGGGATCGCCAAGCCTGTCAATAGCTCAACATCGAGATCATATCCGCCCGCTTTCAAAGCCTTCAGGCCGTATCCCAAAATACCCAGCAGATAGTAACTAAGCACCACGACAGACAGACCTTCAACCGTTTCCTGCATGCGTAACTGCACGTGAGCCCGATTGTCCATTGATTTCAGCAAATCACGAATCTGCGCCTCCATGGATAAGTCCACGCGCGTGCGCAATAATGCAGAAGCACGTCCCAAACGCGTGGATAATGTTTCGAGTTTAGTGTGCACCAGCTCGCAGGTTCCCATCGCCGATGCCAGACGTTGGATCATAAATTCTTGCAACATTTGCAGCCCTTCAATGCGTTCTTCGCGCAATTCGCTAATACGCAGCTTGACAATATCATAATAGGCTCTGGATGCGTTATAGCGATGACTTGTTTGCGCTGACAGCCGCTCAATTTCAGCAGCTAGTCGCGTCAACTCATTCAGCAGACGCTGCTCATCTTCAATAGAAGTCATTTTTACATTACTTGCAATCAATTCTGCCAAACGCTGATCGGCATGAGCCAATTGGGGAATAATCTTGCGCGTAATGGGTAGCGGCAGCATTGCCAACATGCGATAAGTTTCGATCTCAAGCAGGCGTTGCACCAATCGCCCCACTTGGCGGCTGCGCAGGTTCTCATCATGTATCAGTATGCGGCTGAAATTATCGCAATGGATCTGGTTATCGCTCCACACGCTGGCGGCGCCTCCCGCCACTTTTGATCCAATAACCGTTCCGGAAGTAAATAACGTAGCTAATTCGTGCAAACTGCGCTTGGGCCGGGATCTGTCTTCCAAAGCAATATGTGTAGCAACCAGGAGCTCCCCCGGCAAACGAGCTATCCACTCGTCCGGGACATAGGTAATCGCCGGGTGTGCAAACGGCATTTCAAATGGTTTGACGCGGTATACGGTATACGTCGAATATTCCGTATGACGCTCCCAGCGCAGCCGGAATTCTCCGAAATCAGCGCTAAAATCGTTCTCATGCATCAGAAGCGGGCCAATACCATAGTGCAAACATAACTCATTGATCAATTCACGTTCCTGCTCTACCCAATTACGCTCTGACATTAGCACCAGATGGGAAAGCTCAAAAGGCGGCGCCAGCAATTCATAGGCCACTGCATTCAATTCATTATATAATTCTAGCCGTTCCGGATATTGTGCAAATTCCATTAAATTACCACCAGGCCTTTTGATTCCATAGTCAATGTAAATCTCAGAAGCAACTTCCATACAATCAGCC
>SSFV01000080.1 GCA_008015565.1 Nitrosomonas sp.
AATGCCGGAATCTCGGTTTCCGCAGCAACACTACCAATAGGTGCTGAAGGCATAATCAAACGAAAATCACCGGTATGTCCATCTACCATTCGCGCTGAGGCGGTGTCCCAGAAACTGGTATTGTTGATACGTGCACCAGTTGCATCGGTTCCAAAATATAAAGCATCAAAATTCAATCCTTCACGGGTTGCTGCATTATCAACAGCCATTAGAAAATTTTCGCTTTTTAAAAGCTTACCTACCTGAGTATCCGCAATTGTCTTTACAGTGGAGCTATTAGATAGCGATTCTGCGATATCTTTTGCTTTGATCTCTTTTTCTAAGCTTCCACTCCATAACAACAATATGGAATTTCCTGTGGTGACATCGATAGAATTCGCGAGTGTTCTCAGTTCACTAATCGACAATGGGTTGTTTGCAGCTTCTCGGACAGAAATTTCATTAAGTGCATCAGATGCATTCATTTGTTTAAGCTCCTATACATTAGGGGCGAAAGTAACTGTCAATTTTTTGACATTTTTACGTGAAGATGCAAAACCATAAGCATCCAGAGCTTCTGCAATCAGGCCGTGTAATCGTATTTTTTCTTGTTTGAGATGAGGAGAGGCGTAAATAACTATAACTTTCCATTCTAAATCGTAGCCCTTTTCTTTTTCTAGATTAGCCATTTTATGATTAGCCGAAAAATTGACATTTTCTCCTGCAATATTCAAATTAAATTCAAACGGTTCCTGTGGCATTCCACCTCCTATACGTTTGAGAACAATACCCCGCTCTCGATCTATAGTTTGCCATTCATGGTTTTCTAATCTTTCATTCACAAATCCCATTGCAAGTGCTCCTGTTAGTGATTGTTTAAATAATCCAGCAGATATATTTTCTTCAAGCTATTGCGAGTTTTTATACTATGAACTCGAATTTTTTAATTGGTAGTAGGCAATTGAGGAATACGGGAAAGTAATTCCATGATCGTGAATTTTTGCCTGAAAGTGCCTTGACCGGTAATTCATTGCTTTGATGCAAGAAGTTGGGGGTATTCTAATTGCTATAACAATCGGGACAATTGTACTTTAGTATTAGTACGTTAGTACTGGATAAGGGCAACTTATTCATTGTGAGGTGCGACACTAAGAGTTTATCAGGAGGATATTTTTGAAAATTTCAGGCAGTTATGAAGTTTGTTATTTTTTCACTCCAGAAAGACATTTGCCGGGCACAAATTGTCAATTCCATCGAGTTTTGGCTTGTATCGAGCCACATAACAGACTAAACTTGCTTTTAGTTTCACCCTGTCAATTGAATTTTGGCAACAGTGTTTTCTACTATAGAATCTCCCGCATGGAAGCGAAATTACACAACAAACGCCCCAAGCATCTGAACTTATTCAAAATCAGCCAGCCTTTGCCGGCTGTGGTTTCTATCCTGCACCGAATCAGCGGTGTGTTGTTATTTTTTCCCGGAATTCCTTTATTGTTGTGCGGTTTGCAAATGTTGCTGCAATCACCGGAGAGCTTTGAAGTTTTGCAAAGTTATTTGCGTCAGCCGGTGATCAAGCTGATGGCTTTGCTGTCATTGTGGTTTCTTTTTCATCACTTGTGTGCAGGCATCCGTCATCTTTTCCTGGATTTGCATATCGGTGTTGCATTGCCGCAAGCACGTGCCAGCAGTAAGTTCGTATTCGTTGCCGGATTCATATTAACTATGCTAATGGGATTGATGCTATGGTAAAACCATCCAAGCTTGCGGTAACCGGCGCGCATTACGGTTTGAAAGATTGGCTGGCGCAGCGCGTCACAGCCGTGTTGATGACGCTTTACCTCATTATGTTGGCTGGCGTGTTATATGTTGCGGCGCCGCATGATTACGCGGCATGGAAAAGCATATTCAGCCATCAGTGGATGCGCATCGCGACTTTTGTGTTTTTCACCGGTCTGCTGTGGCATGCGTGGGTCGGGGTGCGCAATGTGTTGATGGATTATGTGCATGCCACGGCTGTTCGTCTGACCTTGCAGATAGTGGTCATTACGGCGTTGCTGTTTTATTGGGTATGGATGGCTGAGATACTGTGGAGTTGAAGTGGCGTTAACCAAAAGAAAATTCGATGTAGTCATAGTCGGTGCGGGCGGTGCGGGAATGCGCGCGGCGTTGCAATTATCCGAAGCGGGGTTGAAAGTAGCGGTGTTGTCCAAGGTATTTCCCACTCGCTCGCATACGGTCTCGGCGCAAGGCGGAATTGCCGCTGCACTGGGTAATGTCACCGAGGACAACTGGCATTGGCACATGTACGATACGGTGAAAGGCTCCGATTATCTGGGCGATCAGGACGCCATCGAATTCATGTGCCGTCATGCCAACGAGGTGGTATATGAACTGGAGCATTTCGGCATGCCGTTCGACCGCCTGGAGAATGGCAAAATTTACCAGCGCCCGTTTGGCGGGCAATCGCAGAATTTTGGCGGCGCGCAGGCGACACGCTCGTGTGCGGCGGCAGACCGTACCGGTCATGCGCTTTTGCACACACTGTATCAGCGTAACGTCAGTGCCAATACGCAATTTTTTGTCGAATGGATGGCGTTGGATCTGATTCGCGATGAGCAGGGCGATGTCCTGGGGGTCACGGCCTTGGAAATGGAAACCGGTGAGGTTTTGATTCTGCAAGCCAGGGCAACATTGTTTGCGACGGGTGGAGGCGGGCGGATTTTTCAGGCCAGCACCAATGCTTTAATCAATACCGGAGACGGCCTGGGCATGGCAGCGCGTGCCGGGATTCCGCTGGAAGACATGGAATTCTGGCAATTCCATCCGACCGGCGTGTATGGTGTCGGGGTATTGATCAGCGAAGCCGTGCGCGGCGAAGGGGGCTATTTGCTAAATAAGGATGGCGAGCGTTTTATGGAGCGTTACGCGCCCAATGCCAAGGATTTAGCGAGCCGCGATGTGGTTTCGCGTGCCATGACGACGGAAATCAAGGACGGGCGCGGTTGCGGCGAGGAAAACGATCATTTGCTGCTGAAACTCGATCACCTGGGTGCTGAAATCATTAAAACGCGGTTGCCGGGAATTCGTGAACTGGCGATTAAATTCGCGCATGTCGATCCGATCAGCGAGCCGATTCCGGTGGTGCCTACCGCTCACTATATGATGGGCGGCATCCCGACCAATTATTACGGTCAAGTGGTGGCGCCCTATAAAACCGGCCCGGAAGAAATTGTGTCCGGCTTTTATGCGGTAGGCGAGTGCGCTTGTGTATCGGTGCATGGCGCCAATCGTTTGGGCACCAACTCGCTGCTTGATCTGGTGGTGTTTGGCCGCGCTGCAGCCAATCAGATCATCGAGGATTTGAAAACGCATCCCCATCATAAGCCATTGCCGGACAACGCCGCGGATAAGACGCTGAGCCGATTGGCCCGGCTGGAAAATCAGAAAGATGGCGAGAATGTTGCGCAAGTGCATGCAGCTTTAGCCAAAACCATGCAAACCTATTGCGGCGTTTTTCGATTTGAAGACATGTTGCAGAAGGGGGTGGAAAAAATCATTGAAGTCGGCGAGCGTATCGGCCACACAGAAATCAGCGACAAGAGCAAAGTATTCAATACCGCGCGAATCGAAGCTTTGGAACTGGATAACTTGAAGGAAGTCGCCACCGCTACGATGATTTCCGCAGAAGCCCGGCGCGAAAGCCGCGGCGCTCACGCACGCAACGATTACCCTGAACGCGATGACATCAAGTGGCTAAAACACACCTTATATTTTAGCGAAAATAATCGCTTGGATTATAAACCGGTACGGTTAAAACCGATCACTGTGGAATCTTTCCCGCCTAAGGCGAGAACCTACTAAAATCAATTGCCTTGCTTTGCTGTTTCTGTCCGGAATCAATGGCTCAACCTTTAAAAATAACAATCGAAAATCATGAAAAAGTTTAAATATAACGTTTTGCCGGCGTTGCTTATTTACTGTTCTCTGCACGCCACGCTGGTTTCCGCCCAAACGCAATATGTGTCCGATCAACTGGAAGTCACCTTGCGCCGCGGTCCGACGCTGAGCCATGCGGTGCTCAGGATGCTGAAAACCGGAACGCCGGTAGAAGTTCTGGAAGTCGATGCGGCAAGCGGCCATACGCGCGTTAAAACCCAGAGCGGCGTCGAAGGCTGGATACTGAGCCGCTATTTGATCTCCGAACCGACTGCAAGAATGCAGTTGGAAAAAATGCTGAAAGATAGTAACCACGCGGCGGGCAACGATCAATCAGTCGTCAGTCAGTTGAAAACGATTCACAGCCAATATGACAATGCCAACAAGCGCATCGCACAACTTGAAGGACAAAACAAGCAACTGGAACAACAGTTGGCTTCGATCAAACAGACTGCAGCCAATGTCCTGGCAGTCGATGAAGAAAACAAAAAAATGCGTCACAAGCTTGCAGCATCGGAAGAACGCTTGAATGCCTTGCAAATGGAGAATGTTGAATTGCAAAGCGATAAAAATAAAGATTGGTTTTTCGCCGGGGCTCTCGTTTTGGTGGGCGGGGTAGTTTTGGGTTTAATTGCTCCAGACCTGGGCCGCAGAAGAAATTCCCGTTATGGGGATTTTGGTTGAGAAAAATTAATTTTCATTCTGACTTCCTCGCAGTTTCACTCATAAAAAACTTAGCGGATTTTCTCTAAGCGAATACTTAGAAATGGCTAAGTGTTTTACTTATTTACTTGCTTTGCCAGAACGCCTAGCATGTATGCCTTTGAGTAATCCGTCACGGTTGGCAGCGGGCGGTATTGCCACTTTATCCTTCATTCTTGTATTTGCTGGGAGTAATCAAGATGGCTGATCCTGTTTTTGAATTTGTGGGTGCTAATCCGTTTGATTTGAGTAACGTGGGTTCTCGTGCTAAACCTTCTTTAGTTGATATTGATAATGATGGTGATTTTGATGCTTTCATTGGTGATAATAATGGCAACACACGGTTCTTTAAAAATATTGGATCACCAAATCATCCGTTTTTTGCTGCTGCTGTCAACAATCCGTTTGGATTGAGAAATGCGTATGGCATAGCCAGTCCTACTTTTGTTGATATTGATGGTGACGGGGACTTAGATGCTTTCATTGGCACTTATTATGGCGGTACTTTGTTTTTTAGAAACACGGGAACAATGAATGTTCCAGCTTTTTCTGAATCTGGCTCTTTTGGGTTAGTAATTGTCGAAGGTATTGCTATTCCTTCATTTGTGGATATCGACGGCGATGGTGATCTGGATGCTTTTATAGGAACAGGAGCTAGCAGATATGGCGGAGATTACGGCGGTGATGTAGTGTTTTTTAAAAATACAGGAACACTTAGTAGCCCAGCATTTTCAGCGATTAGCAGGAACCCTTTTGGTTTGAGTAATGTGGCTTTCTCTGCTAGTCCCACTTTTGTTGATATAGATGATGATGGTGATCAGGATGCATTTATTGGAAATAGAACGGGCGACACACAGTTTTTTAGAAATATAGGAACGCCTAGAAATCCATCGTTTGCTGCTTCAGAACTCAACCCCTTTGGTTTGTTGGAAGTGGGGTTCAATGCTACCCCAACTTTTGTTGATATTGACAGTGATAGCGATTTGGATGCTTTCATAGGTAATTCTGCTGGTGACGCGCAATTTTTTGTTAACAATGGATTATTGCTTGCAAACACACTTGGAAACGACATTCTGACGGGTACTCCGTCGAGCAACGATACCCTGACCTATGCTTCAGCCACAGGCCCGGTAACCGTTTCGCTGAATATCACCACGCAGCAGAATACGGTCAATGCGGGGTTGGATACCATCATCCAGGTTGAAAATCTGATAGGCAGTAACTTTGCGGATAATCTGACCGGCAATTCCGCTAACAATATTCTGGAAGGCCGGGGCGGCAACGATACGCTGACAGGCTGGTCTGGCGCGGATACCATGATTGGCGGGTCGGGGAATGACACTTATTTTGTCGAAAACAGCAAGGATGTGGTTACTGAGAATTCCAGCCAAGGTACCGATCTGGTCAGCAGCCGGTTGACTTACACGCTTCCCGCTAATGTGGAAAATCTGACATTGACCGGTACTGCCGCAATCAACGGCACGGGCAATGACCTGAACAACACATTGACCGGGAATAACGCCGCCAACGAATTAAACGGACAAGCCGGAAACGATAGGCTCGTTGGCGGGGGCGGCAACGATACGCTGATTGGCTGGTCCGGGGCGGATGCCATGATCGGCGGGCCGGGGAATGATACCTATTTTGTCGAAAATACGGGCGATAGTGTTACTGAGAATCTCAACCAGGGCACCGATCTTGTCAGCAGCCGGTTGACGTACACACTTCCCGCCAACGTGGAGAATCTCACACTAACCGGTACAGCGGCGGTCAATGGTACCGGCAATGGCCAGGCCAACCTGATTACGGGCAATCCGGCAGCGAATCAGCTAAAAGGCTTGGCGGGTAACGATATTCTCGATGGCGGCACAGGTAACAATGTGCTAACGGGCGGCACGGGTAACGATTTTTTCCGTTTTTCCACTACTGGTCATGTCGACAGGATTACCGATTATAACGTGGCCAACGATACGGTTCAGCTGGATAATGCGGTATTTGTTGCCTTGACAGCTACGGGTACCCTGGCGGCGGGGCGATTCAGGGTAGGTGCGCAAGCATTGGATGCCAATGACAATGTGCTATATAACAAAACCGCAGGAACGCTTTGGTACGATGCGGATGGCAATGGTACGGGCGCTGCGGCGCAGATTGCCGTGATTGGCAGCGGGTTGAATCTGACCAACGCCGATATCGTGGTGATTTAGCCTGGCCAGAGGCTAAGAAAATCGAGTGAGGGATTTCTGATATCGACGCCTAGGAAACGGAATGATGGGCAAGATGTAGCATCTGTTTCGAGGCAGCGCAATAAGCTGAAATTTGGAGTATGCAGTAAATCTACAGAACGTAAATGCTGTGGATGGCAGCAGGTTCATGCCGTGAATGGCAACGTTGCATGGAATGGGGATTCGGATCTGATAATTGCCAAACGTGGCATCAATTGATAGATCGGCTGCATTATCCTTGTTATCATTGAAAACTATGCTTTTTAATAAGTATTACCGGCAAAGACAACCCATTTTCATAATCATCTTGAACTCTCAAACGCATTCATGTTAAAGACGCAGTGTTTTCGGTACATAATTCGTTTGGTAATAAGGCCATTTAAAGGAACCTGAAGTGAATAGCGTGTTTTTAACTAACGACGATCGCAAGATTAGCATTATAGCCGGCCTGCTGTTATTGGGACTGACGCTGACAACCGGCATCACTGTTTATAATGCGATGCGCCAGCAAATTGAAACCGTCTTGGGCAGAGGGTTAACGGGCGCCCTGGATGGTAAGGCACTGCTATTTGAGACGAGAATAGAAAAAGGGATCGAAGATACCCGTGCATTGGCGCTCCGGCCGTTCATTGTTCAATTTATGCAGGAGCTGAACGAAAATATCAATAATGAAACCGCGAGCAATAATCTTACCCGGAATGTCAATTCCCTGACTCAAATCGGTTTTAGTGCTGTGATAATTTATGATCGCAATGACAATATCTTATCGCAGGTGGGTACCTTCAGTTCCAATGAAAATCCGTCAATACAGTTAGATACGGATTCGAGCTCTAAACTTATTTGGGATAATATTTTTGTCCTCAGAACCACTGCATATGTTTTTAATCAAGGTAATAAAATTGGAAGAATTACCACGGAAATCAAGTTACCCAACCTGACCAGAAGTTTTTTGGATATTCAATCTGTCGGAAGAAGCGTGGAATTTCTAATTTGTGCGAAACTGCCCAAGAATCGCCAGGCCCTTTCATGTCTTATCAGTAGCCATACCACAGTTCGATTAACTCATTTAGGCATAGGCCCTGATAAGGAAATCATCTCTCCCAAAATCATGGCATTGAGCGGTAAAAGCGGGGTTGCTCCCGCGCTTGATTACCGGAATATTCCCGTTATTGAGGCTTATACTTTCTTACCAACATTGGGAATTCTCATGACGCTTAAATTGGATCAGGATGAATTGTTCATGCCAATTAACGATAAGCTGAAAGATATCATTCTTTATTTGGTTGCTTTGATTGTTGCTGAAATCTTGCTGTTAAACTGGTTTATCAGAAAGCTCATAAGCACGGAAAAAGAGGCGCGTCTGTCTAAAGTTAAAGCTGAGGAATATTCTATTGAATTAGCCAATAAAGAGAAAGAGTTACGGAAAAGATTGAAGGAAATTACTTGTCTTTATGAAATACGCCGGGAAATGGAATTGGAAATGTCAATCGATGGCGTTTGCCAGAAAATTTTTAAACACTTGATCCCTGCTTTGCAATATCCCAATGCGAGTGTGGCTGAAATTTTAATCAATGAAAAAAGGTATGCTTCTCAAGAACATAAAAAGAACCTGCTGATTGAAGCGCAACCTTCCAGAGTGGCTGAAATAATAAAACTACCCCGATCAAACGATAGAGAGTCAATATTTAATTTTTTTATTCAATCGAATATATATATTAATCACAAAAATTACTGTTATTTACGCGTGTATTACGCACAGGATGTTTCCGGCTCGCATGTTGAAGAACAAAAGTTTATCGATGCGATCGCAAGCGATTTGGAAGGTTGGATTGAATTGCGGCAATTGGAGGAAGCATTGGTGTCCGTGGCTGAAGGTCAAGTTCATAAAATCGGACAAGAACTGCATGATAATGTTGGACAGCAAATTGCCGCCGTTGCTTTTCAAGCAAGTGCATTGGAATTGCAAATTAGCGATCCGGATGCGCCACGCGATAAAATTGCGGAACTTGCAGCTTCTATCACGCTACAAGCACAAAATCTGGTTGTAACTATCAAACAGCTATCGAAAGTTTTATTACCTTTTGAATTAGAAGCTAATGGATTGATATCCGCCCTGCAAACACTCGCAACCAGAATTGCTGCAACGTATAATATCAATTGCGATTTTACCAATAATATCGGGAATGAAGAGGTGGATAACGTTATAGCGTTAAACCTATATCGGGTGGCTCAAGAGGCTGTTAATAACGCAATTTTTCATGGTAAGGCAAAAAATATTTCAATCACATTGTCAATAAAAGAACTGGATGAAAGGTTTTTGCATCTAACTATTTGCGATGATGGCCGGGGTTTTAATGAGTCCTCCGCTGAAGAAAATCTTTTTTCGGGAATGGGTATTAAGATTATGCATTATCGCGCAAAACAATTGAACGGTAAGTTAACCATTCTCAGGCGAAACGATAGTGGCGTAGAAGTACATTTTCTAGCTCCAGTGAATCAACGTGACAATTAGTAAATCGAAGATTATGTTGGTTGACGATCATGCCATGATTAGACATGGCATGGCGATGTTGATCAACATGGAAGCCGATATGGAAGTTACCTGCGAGGCAGGCGATGGGCCGGAAGCGATGGAAGTGCTCAAGAAGAATTTTCCGGTTGATCTCTTGATATTAGATGTCTCACTCAAATCGGTATCCGGATTGGAGATAATAAAAAATATCCAGTCGCTGTATCCTTCATTACCGGTATTGTTTATTTCAATGCACGATGAATCGGTTTATGCAGAACGGGCACTGAGGGCCGGCGCACGCGGTTATGTTATGAAACAAGAACCCAGGAATGTGCTGATCGCGGCGATTCGTGAAGTATTGAAAGGAAATATTTTTCTGAGTAAGAGTATTCAAGAACAGGTTCTAAAGCGGATTGCGGTGAGGGGTTACGAACAAGAAGCGACTGTAAGCGCTCTTACGCCTAGTGAATTTGAAGTATTTCATTTAATTGGATTAGGCTATAACAGCCATGAGATTTCTAATTTACTGTCGCGTAGTATTAAGACAATTGAAACACATCGATTCCATATCCGCACCAAATTGAAATTGCGGGATACTGGAGATTTAATACGCTACGCGACGAAGTGGTTTACTGACCAGAAGTGAAAAAAAGGCCCTAACTAGAGCAAAATGTCTAGTTAGGGTTTATCAGCAAGGCAGCTGGTAAAAAGGAAAAAGAGATTTGAGCAATTAAATAAGTATCGGATGAACGATAGGAGTGGTAATCAGCAGGTTAGATTTTCTGTGATTACCACTTATTTCTATTTGATTCCTGAATCAAAAATTCTTAGAAGGCTCAGGATTATAAGTTGAAAGGCGTGAAGGCTTTGGTCCTAGAGCACTGCCAATCAATAAGTAATTAATGAACAAAGCTATTCCTATCCACAAGTCATCGCTTAAGGTAATGTTCATGTTAACCATATTTGCGTTGATTGCGGGCTTATTGATATACATCGCTAAGAAAACCACCAACATCATCATTAGGGAAAAAATAAAGATTTTATTAGTTGTCATCGTACTATCTCCTTTTGAAGGCATTGAGAATTTTGCATCTATAAAAAGTCATCTATCTTTAACTGATTCTTACTAACATTATTGAACAATCTACTTTATTAACCAGCTCTTCGGCTACCGAACCTAGGAAGAAGCGATCCAAACCTTTACGATTCGAGGTGCCGACAATAAGTAAATCCGCATTCCACTCCGTGGCTGATTCAGCAATTGCCATACTGATTCCATTTAAACCATACTGTTCGTCAACGGTGAGAAGTTTGGTTTCGATATCTAAGCCGGTACCACTAGCTTGAGATTTTGCTGTTTCCAATACCGCAAGACCTGTTTTTTGACTGGATTCTGTGTCTTCATTTACGCAATGAGCAATGCATAATGATGCTTTGAAAGTTTCAGCAATTTTCGTTGCCGTTGTAAGGGCTTGTTTCGAAAACTCACTTGCATCAATGGCAACATAGACTTTTTTGTACATAATTAAATTTTGTGTAGTAATTTGTTGAAGAATTTTGTAGCAGCACTTTAATGATCAATGCTGCTACAAACATAACTAGTGTTTCTTCCTTTCTTATTGCAGGTTTGAGTTGTCTGCCTTAAGGCTACGGAAGTATCGTTTGATAACTTCTTTGCCTGGCAAATTGTCATGCTTTGTATAAACCATGTAGTGAATGACACCATGGATTACCATTGCAGCCAGGAGCCCCTCAAAAATACCGACCTTGAAAACCAAACCTGCAGTGATAATTGCTAGTATCAGTGCATACGAACCGTAATGTGTCACGTGTACCAATCCAGCTATCATTTTGTAACCCGTAAACAGCATGATTGCCGCTAGTGCGAATTTAGGCAAATAATCAAGATACTGTACGTTAAAAGTAAAGAAGCACACAACAGAGCCAATGATCAGAACTGAGAATTTGGTCATGGCGCCTGCTAATTTATTGGTCGTGCTTTTAGCGAGACCATCGAGGTTTGTCATGCCATGGAAGAAGCTCGATCCCAAGTTGGCAATCCAAATCGCGAGTAAACTATTGTTGCTGTCTGTTTTGCGTTTGAGTGGATCTATTTTCTCAATCGCAGCATTACTCATTACCTGTTCAATCACATCAACGATTGCCAGCATGGCGCAGAAAAGAATCATGTAAACAAGCATCATCACGGTTACATCGGTTGCGGGCATCGGTAATTTGAAATGCAAATCGACATCTTCAACAGAGATCATCGGAACATTGACGAACTGCGCCAGCACGACACCGCCTATAATGAGCGCGAAGTAAGGAATTGCAGGCTGCTTATCTTTGAAAATTGAAAAAAGAAATAAGAAAAGTGCAACACCGGTTGCGGAAATGGTCACCATCAATATACGTGCATCATTCCAGAAATTCTCGGTCACTAGTTCTGCTGGAATCTCATAAGTAAATTCAAAGAATTTCAAGAAAATCTTTAGTCCAACACCCGCCAGCAATCCTTCCACCAGATATACCGGAACGGCTACAAGCAAGTATTTTTGCCAATTAAATTTCCAGATAATTGCTTGTATTACTGCGGTCATAAAAATACAAAATGCCATATTTTCCCAGCCAAATGAAGCCACACCTAGCGCCAGAACGGGAGCCAATCCGGCGGCAATGCCTGGTGATCCAATGTAGTTACCCGGTCTAAACCAAGCAAATAGCCATCCGATCAATGAAGCAAATGCCACGGTAGCTAAACCCACTTTGATAGGATAATCAGACATGATGGCTATTCCGATTGTTAACGGAATAGCCATTGCGCCAGTTATTACGCCAGCGGCAGTATCACGAAAAAAATATTGAGCCTGAAAAGCAGCAGATCCATATCCCTTCATATTGATACTGTCAAGGGATTGGTTGCTTACTGATAACTCTTTATCGATATGCGTTGCCATAAGTAAATTCCTTTTAGATATTTCGCTCAGTCTTGTTAATAAATTAAGCTAACGAACAAGGTATAAATTCCTGACTGACAGGTGATTTTTGTCCTTATATTTCATCAGCCTTTCTCTGTAGATATAAAAAATAGTTTATAAACAAATTCTTAATGTCAAGAATCATGCCCTTGCAAGACGAGAGAATAGTAGCGCCGCGTGCTGTGCGTTGTATATTGGGAGAAGTATTATTTTAAGTAGGGGAATTAACTAAGCAGCACAAAACTTTCACTTAGATTTTCTAAGTGTTTCTATTAGATTTGAACAGAAGGAAAACAATTCTAAATAAACTGAATTGCTTTTTTGAGGATATATAAATTTGATTTAATCAATAAACAGAGTCGGTTATCTTGGTTTTTAAGGTTGTCAATAAATACTGTATTTACTTCTCTAGCATGTGAATTAATCACTTCTAATAATTGCTCGTTGTCCGTATTAATTTTTCAATTCATTTAAATTTTGTGGATATATAAAAGGAGCTTTTATCAAATAACTTATATATAAAATCAAAATGATATCTAAAAAAACCTAAAATAGTATTAGGTAGGCTTACAATCATCCGAATATTAACAATGTTCAAAATAATGAAAAGAAACGGATTGGAAATCATGAAAAACTTCTTTATTAATTTATAAAGAGAATTTCATTTTGCAGCTTGATTAAAATATAACATATATTCACAAAAAAATCACATTTATTTCACAAATAAATCACATTTAATTTACAAAACTTATTTCATTAGTCTTGATTAATTGATTTCCGATAGTTCTGCAATTGACGAAATCCTAATAATATAAAAATATTCAGTTGCTTGCGGTCGAGTTTTATAGTTCCCTTCGCATATGATAAATGCTTCGTGCCTCAATTCGTGTAATTCAACTTTTTGGCAGGTGGCATAGAATTGACGTATAAGCCTTGGATGCTAAGGAAAAAGTGATGTATAACAATAAAATGCAGATTCATTTTAGTGTGATGTGAAATGCAACGGTGCTGGCGTCACAGTATAGATAGCTTTGACTGGTACTGGCTAAAACTTACCACTGCAGCGAAATTTGTGATGATATAGGATAGACTTGTGAATATGGTTCGTGTAAGCGGCAATGCACTACGCTGGGTTCAATGGTATATCGAGAAGTCAACGTATGATCAAGGAGCTTGGATGTTGGATTAACATAGTGCGATGGTCTTTGTTGCGTGCCACCCAGCCTCGAATTTCCAAGGTCTTTCCGAGATAAGTTGTCAATGCCGGGAATAGATTCAAATTTGCATTTGCAATGCGGATATCAATTTTGTCGGTAAAAATAAGTCGCGTATATTTTTTTCCTTTTTTGATGGATACGGGAGTTCCTATAAATCGTTGCCAGCCTTTGTTGTTATCGGAAATTTGTGCGATTGGCCGCGCTTGGTATTCCTGCATTGACCAGATGCCTAATTTTTGTTTTTCGGCATATTGCTGGGCCTGGACAAGTTGATCGGCGTAACGGCCGTTTGGCGGGATGATACTGACTGTTGCTAAACCATTTTCCAGGATTGCCAAATTAATGTGTTTACCATTAGGCAGGAATACATGAGCTAACAAGCGCTTATATTTATCTTGCCTTACTTGATCGAATTCCAGTAAAACTCTATCGTCGCGCAACTCAGCTTGGAGCCATTTTTTCGCGGCAACACCTCCGGGTTCTTCGTCGTTCTGGTAGCCTCCGATTTCAGGAGTATTGAGTCCCAGTAAACGAACATGTTTGCCATTTTCCAGCACGAATGTATCGCCGTCATATACCCGGGCAATTTGATGAAATTGCCGGCTTGGTGAGCTGAGGATTTCGAGTTGCCGTGCGCCTATTGAAGGTTTATCCGAATACGTAACTCGCCCATATGTATCAACACTGCGATAAACTTCGGAAGCATATAGCGTCGAGATTGTTAAACAGATAATTAAGCAATGAATGAATATGTGTTTTTTGCCGAATAACATGGTGCTATCCTGAGGTTGAACGGGTGTTATGCCTAAATAAAACGGTAGGGAAATCAAAAATATTGGTGTAAAACTAATATTACCCAATCTCCAGGGAAAAAGTGGATTAAAATGAGCACCTGCTAGTACTTTGAGTAGTTAATTAAATCCGCACAATGAGTTTCATGATCAAAATCGAATTCAATCATTGCTATCAGCAATTTTCAGTCAAGCCTTTCCAGCGTTAGCATGACTTCTGAAAGTTTAATCGAGGTTAATAACCTGAGTTTTTCCTATGATACACGTCCAATTCTGAATGGCGTTAATATGCGCATGCAGCGTGGTCAGGTGGTAGCTATTATGGGAGGCAGCGGATCGGGTAAAACCACTTTGTTGCGCTTGATCAGCGGTGCAATCCAACCTACCAGCGGACATGTGAAATTCGCTGGTGAAGTGGTACATGAATTGAGTCGTGATGCGCTATTCAGATTGCGCCGTAAGATGGGTATGTTATTTCAATTTGGCGCGCTGTTTACCGACTTGTCGGTGTATGACAATGTTGCATTTCAAATGCGCGAACATACTAATTTACCTGAATCGATGATCCGTGACCTGGTGCTGATGAAATTACATGCCGTGGGTTTACGCGGGGCGCATCATTTAATGCCCAATGAATTATCCGGCGGCATGGCGCGGCGTGTCGCTTTAGCGCGCTCGATCGCATTGGATCCGATGTTGATTATGTACGATGAGCCATTTACCGGGCTTGATCCGATTTCATTGAGCGTAATTGGCAATCTGATCCGGCGTTTGACAGACGCTCTGGGTATGACATCTATCGTGGTGACGCACGACGTGCAAGAATCGCTCAAAATTGTGGATTATGTTTATTTTATTGCAGATGGTGTGATTGCAGCACATGGCACGCCGAAAGAAGTGCGGGAATCGGTGGCGCCGTTTGTGCATCAATTTGTGCACGGTGAAGAAGATGGGCCTGTGCCATTTCATTATCCAGCACAATCTTATGAAAAAGATCTCGAACTGGAGGATTGCCGTGTTTAGACATGCACTATCCGCTATCCAGAACATCGGTCACCGCGTCATTGAAGGCATGTGGCGCCTGGGTCATGCCAGCCGGTTTTTTATTTTGGTGCTATTAAAATCGGGAACAAGTCTGCGCCGCTTTGGTTTGGTGATCCGAGAGCTTTATTTCACCGGTGTATTGTCCTTAATCATCATTGTCGTTTCGGGGTTGTTTGTTGGTATGGTGCTGGGATTGCAAGGTTATGAAACACTACAAAAATATGGTTCCGAATCAGCAGTCGGCACGTTAGTGGCTTTGTCGCTGGTGCGTGAGCTGGGGCCGGTGGTGGCGGCTCTGTTGTTTGCAAGTCGCGCGGGTTCCGCTATTACTGCGGAAATAGGATTAATGAAGGCTACGGAGCAATTGGCTGCGATGGGAATGATGGCGGTTGATCCGGTTTCCCGTGTAGTGGCGCCACGTTTTTGGTCGGGCGTCATTTCCATGCCATTATTAGCGGCTATATTTTCAGTCATGGGTGTATATGGCGGTTATCTGGTAACTGTAGTTTTCATAGGCGTGGATGAAGGCACTTATTGGTCGCAAATGCAAAGTGCGGTCGATTTCAGGTTTGATATTTTGAATGGTTTTATTAAAAGTTGTTTTTTTGGTGTAGCTGTTACTGCAATTGCCGTGTTTGAAGGTTATGATGCCCCACCAACGGCTGAAGGAGTTTCAGGCGCAACCACTCGAACAGTGGTGAGTTCATCGCTAGTCATTTTAGGGCTTGATTTTATTTTGACCGCTTTCATGTTTAGAGGAGTGAGTTGATGCAGCGGACAACAATGGATTTATGGGTGGGATTGTTTGTCATGGCAGGGATTGCCGCATTAATGGTGTTGAGCCTTAAAGTGGGTAATCTGAATGTTTATAATCCATCTCAGAGTTATATTCTTACCGGTAATTTTGAGAATATTGGCGGTTTAAAAGTGCGTGCACCCGTAAAAAGTGCCGGCGTCGTTGTGGGACGTGTCACGGATATACAATTCAGCACACAAACTTATGACGCCATTGTAACCATGAGTATGGATAGTCGCTTTATATTTCCCAAAGATACCTTTGCCAGTATCCTGACTTCTGGTTTATTAGGTGAGCAATATATTGGATTGGCTGCGGGCGGCGATGAAGATATGCTAACAGATGGCGATAAAATTATGAAAACCAATTCGGCTATGGTGCTTGAAGAGCTAATCGGACGTTTCTTATTTGATAAAGCGGCTGAAGAATGATGTGCGTGAATTTGGTAATATTTTATTCGAACACGTCAATTACTCGATTGAGAAATTCCAAAGTAAGTGACCTAGCTTGATAAATTTTCGACGCGATTATAATTCCACCTTAAAGTTTGTAAAAATGAGTTGAAGAATCATAAGCAGAACTTTCTTTTAATTCATAACCAGCAGATTCTGCAAAGAAGAAATTAAAATTTAGTGATAGCTAGATCATGGCGATAATCCAGCAAGATGAGGTTGGCGTGTCGGTATCTGAATTGTGACATGAACATGGTATGAGTAGCGACACTTTACAAAAGGCACGGCAAATATGGTGGGATAGATGTTGCGATGCTATCTGAAATGAAAGTGCTGGCTGAGGGAAATAGATGGCTGAAACGGATGTATGTGGATAACCTGATGCAGAATGAACTGCAGAAGGAGGTGCTTGGAAAAATTGGTAAAGCCCTCATAGCGCAAGGTGAAGTGTTATGAATGGAATCACAAATGTATGTATATCTACCGTGATTTGGAATTGAGCTTGCGGCAGGCCGCTCAGGCGATTGAAAAGGGAAAAGCTGGAACCGTTGGCTGTGCCGGAACGACCCAAAATGACACAGGGGCAGTGGATTTTATGGTTGATCAACTTTACGATGGTAGGTCTCTCCATACCTTTAATGTACTGGATGATTTCAATCGCAAGAGGGATGGAATCGAAGGTGGATAGG
>SSFV01000108.1 GCA_008015565.1 Nitrosomonas sp.
AAACGAAGATCATTAAATCATTCCCGCACCAACTATGATTTGCATAGATTTTCCTACTTACTTTATTACTTTAAGTTTTTAAAAATACATCATGCCGTTTATTCCACATACCGAAGAAGATATTACCGAAATGCTTACCAGCATTGGTGCCAAAACTATTGAAGAACTGTTTGATGAAATTCCCGAGGAGCTGCTCAGTGACGAATTAACGGGCGTACCAGCCGGGCTCAGTGAAATGGAAATCAGTCGATTAATGTTGGATCGCGCTGGAAAAGACGGGTTTTATCATAACTTCATCGGCGCGGGTGCATACGAGCATCATATTCCTGCTGCTGTGTGGCAAATCACTACGCGGGGAGAGTTTTATTCTTCGTACACACCATACCAAGCCGAAGCCAGCCAAGGTACTTTGCAATTATTATATGAATATCAATCGATGATGGCATCACTAACCGGCATGGATGTATCAAATGCCAGTATGTACGATGGCGCAACGGCACTAGCAGAAGCCGCCTTAATGGCTGTCCGTTCGCATAAATCATCACGACGCATTTTGATACCTCAAACAGTACACCCGGTTTATCGCCAAGTTGTCCGTGCGATCGTCAGCAATCAGAAAATCGAAGTCGTTGAATTGCCTTTTTGCACCGAGTGCGGTCAGATTCTGCCGGAATCACTTGCTAAATCCAATCATGAAGATTTTGCAGCGCTGGTCATTCCACAACCTAATTTTTTCGGTGTGCTCGAACAAGTCGATGCATTGACCGATTGGGCGCATAGTAAAAATGCATTTGCCATTGGCGTAGTTAACCCCACTGCACTGGCGTTACTGACACCCCCAGGAGAATGGGGCAGCAAAGGCGCTGATATCGCTGTCGGTGAAGGGCAACCGCTCGGCATTCCACTTTCCAGTGGCGGTCCATATTTTGGTTTCATGGCGTGTAAAAGTGACTTAGTACGTCAAATGCCGGGACGTATTATTGGCCGAACCACTGATTTGGATAACAAAGAAGGATTCGTGCTGACGCTACAGGCTCGTGAGCAGCATATACGCCGTTCCAAAGCTACTTCTAACATTTGCACCAATCAAGGATTAATGGTTACTGCCGCAACGATTTACATGTCTCTGATCGGTCCGGAAGGATTACGCCGGATCGCGGCGCAATCACATGCCAATACTTTGGATCTGGTCGACCAATTAGAAAAAATAAATGGTGTAAAACGTATTTTCAGCGGCCCCCTGTTTCACGAAGCCGCATTGACTTTTCCTGCGCCAGTGGCAGAAGTTTTAAGTAAGCTAAAACAAAAAGGAATATTGGGAGGGCTTGATTTACAACCATATTATCCTGAATTAGGCAATACATTATTAGTTTGCGCCACAGAAACCAAAACAGCGGCTGATTTACAAAATTATGCTGAGACTTTGAAACATGCGCTCAGTTAAAAATATTTTTTCAACTGCACAGAAAGGAAAAAACTATGGTTACCCTTAAAGGACAGCCTATTAAGCTTGAAGGCACTTTTCCCAAAGCTGGGCAAAAGGCGCCGCCTTTTTCTCTGGTTAATAGAGACTTACAAGATGTCACATTAGCTAATTTTGCTGGCAAAAAGAAAGTACTCAACATCGTTCCAAGCTTGGATACACCGGTTTGCGCGCTTTCTACACGCAAATTCAATCAACAGGCCAGCAATATGGAAAACACAGTGGTATTGATCATTGCCGCCGATCTGCCATTTGCAATGAGCCGGTTTACCGATTCCGAGGGATTGGATAAAGTCATCACTTTATCCACCATGCGTGGCGCCAATTTCATGAAAGATTATGGAGTTTTGATTGCAGATAGCGCATTTGGTGGAATTACGGCACGTGCAGTCATTGTTCTGGATGAGTCAGACAATATTATTCACGCTGAACTCGTACCGGAAATTGCTGATGAACCTAATTATGATGCAGCTATAGCTGCTTTAAAAAAATAAATTTATCTCGACTAAACAACTATGCTGATATTTGAACACTCGCGCAAAGGACGCCGCAATTATTCTCAGTCACCCGCTACAACGGCGAGTAAATCACAGATTCCGCAAAACCTGCTGCGAAAATCTCCGGTATTGCTCCCTGAAGTTTCTGAAATGGATACAGTACGTCATTACACTCGTCTGTCACAAAAGAACTTCTCGATTGATACCGAGTTTTATCCGCTAGGTTCTTGCACGATGAAGTACAATCCGCGCGCGTGTAATTCATTGGCAATGCTGCCACAGTTCTTATCCCGCCATCCGCTGGCGCCGGAAGATACCGGACAGGGTTTTCTTGCTTGCTTATATGAATTGCAAGAAATTCTGAAATCGGTAACCGGGATGGCGGGGGTTAGTTTAACGCCAATGGCCGGGGCCCAAGGTGAATTGATCGGCGTTATGATGATTCGCGCGTATCATGAATCACGCGGAGATTTTGCACGTACGGAAATCATTGTACCGGATGCAGCACATGGCACTAATCCAGCTACTGCGGTCATGTGTGGTTTCAAAGTGGTTGAAATCGCCACCGACAAAGACGGCAATGTTGATCTGAATGCACTCAAAGCTGCTGTGGGTCCACAAACAGCCGGATTAATGCTGACCAATCCGTCGACTTTAGGTGTGTTTGAAAAGAATGTCGCTGAAATGAGCCGCGTAGTCCATCAAGCCGGTGGCTTGCTATATTACGACGGCGCCAATCTGAATGCGGTGTTGGGTAAAGTAAAACCAGGTGATATGGGATTTGATGTCATACACATTAATCTGCACAAAACTTTTTCAACGCCGCATGGTGGTGGTGGTCCGGGCTCCGCTCCCGTCGGAGTAGCCGAACGGTTACTGCCTTTTATGCCGATTCCAATCGTTACCAAGGAAGAAGGCGCGTATCGTTGGGTGACTGAAAAGGATAAACCGCAATCTATAGGCCGCTTGTCGGCACACATGGGTAATGCCGGTGTATTATTGCGGGCATATATCTATGTTCGTTTATTGGGGATAGATGGTATGCATCGCATTTCCGAGTTTGCCACACTGAATGCCAATTATTTAATGGCCGAGTTGCGTAAAGCCGGCTTTGAAATAGCTTACCCCAACCGCCGTGCAAGTCATGAATTTATCGTCACCCTCAAGGATATTAAGGACAAAACTGGCGTAACCGCGATGAATCTGGCTAAGCGTTTGTTAGACAAAGGCTATCATGCGCCCACTACCTATTTCCCATTGCTAGTTCCGGAATGTTTGCTTATAGAGCCGGCTGAAACTGAATCGAAAGAAACGTTGGATGCGTTTGTCAAATCTATGAAAGAAATCCTACAAGAAATCGAGCTACAACCGGACATGGTCAAAGGTGCACCCCATACGATGCCAGTACGTAAACTGGATGATGTCAAAGCAGCGCGTGAACTTGATCTCGCATGGAAATCACCTGCCTGATAAGGCGACAATACCTAACATTAAAGAATATTACAAACCATGCGTACATTGATTTGTGGTTCTATCGCCTACGATAATATTATGGTGTTTCCGGACCAATTCAAGAATCATATTTTGCCGGAAAAAATCCACGTATTGAATGTTGCGTTTCTAGTTCCGGAAATGCGCCGTGAATTTGGCGGGTGTGCGGGTAATATCGCTTATAATCTGAAAATGCTTGGCGGTGAACCTGTCATGATGGCTACGGTTGGTGATGACTGCGCACCTTATGTCACCCGCTTTGGGCAATTAAATTTGGCACAGGAACATGTGCGACATATTCCCGACACCTTCACTGCGCAGGCATTCATTACTACCGACTTGGATGATAATCAAATCACCGCGTTTCATCCGGGGGCAATGAATTTTTCACATCTTAATTCCGTAACAGACAGTAGTGACATCCAGTTAGGCATTATCGCACCGGACGGACGTGATGGCATGATACAACATGCTCGAGAATTTCGTGAAGCGGGCATTCCATTTGTTTTTGATCCAGGTCAAGGCTTACCGATGTATAACGGAGAAGAATTGCTGGATTTCATCGACAAAGCAGATTACATTGCTGTCAACGATTATGAAGGTCAATTGCTGCAAGATCGAACGGGATGTAACCTTGAATCGCTTGCAAATAAAGCCAAAGCGTTAATTATCACACTCGGCGCGCATGGCTCGATTATTTACGCGGATAGCAAAAAATTTGAAATTCCTTGCGTAAAGCCAAAAGAAATCGTTGATCCAACCGGTTGTGGCGATGCCTATCGGGCAGGCTTATTGTATGGCATCGTTAACAAACTGGATTGGCAAACGACAGGACAGCTCAGTTCATTATTGGGTGCCCTAAAAATCGCTCATCGCGGCGGACAGAATCATCGGTTTAGCCGTGACCAAATAGACCAATTATACTTCGATAATTTCGGCGCCCATATCTTCTAAAGCCTGGTCAATCCTGAAGTATGGTAACGGCTGGTTTATCTAGCAACCCCCTAAAATCAGGCATTTTCTCAAAACAACAATTATTGGAAGCTAATTTCAAGGGCGGCTAATTGCCTGGGGTCAGCATTCAAAAGTTGCATTTTGCACTAGAATCGATCATAACCCAACAATCAAAGCCTATACCCGGCCAAGTAATTGTAAGATCTCGCCTTTTAAGAATGAACCAATAGCTTAATGATCGGAACAAAACCAAAAACCGGCACGTAACAACTTATTTTAGTACTTGACGGCGAAGTACCGGATGCGTTTTACTTATAGAAACTGCATCGGCGCAGTGATTTACCCACATATAACTATAAAAGGAATTGATTCGATGAAAATGCTTGTCATTATTGCTCTAGCTATTTTTATTATTGGATATGTCGCATTAATGGTTCAATATTTTTAGGCATAAAATTACGCAAAAATCGCCAATTCTACCGGTAAGCATAATTTAGGAATTTAGAAAAATTATTGAATTTCTTGATGTTTAGGCCGTCATAGAAATCTCAATATTGATACGCACCAATTCCTGATGTATGCCGCTATTCAAAACAACTATCTTACTATTTATTTTTCTGGCGATTGCAACGTTTACTTGCTTATTTTGGATCGATCGCTACCAGCAAATAGGACCCGATTTACTGCCCCATCAATGGACTGCGGCAACATTCGAAAAAAATCGTGTTGACATCAGTGATGATACACTAACACTTTTTTCCCAAAACCCCCGCATTATCACCAATGCGCAGCAATATCTTCCAGCCATAGAACGCGGTTCCATATTATTATTCACCGCAGAAATGAAAAGCGATAACGTCATACCCGGCAGAAAGCCCTGGAATCAAGCGCGGCTCTTACTAGTGCAAAATGACGGTAAAAAAGACCGCTGGAATTTACCGCTTACTGTCGCTACGCTACATGGCACAAATGATTGGGATACATACCAGAACTTCTTTTATATCACCCCGCAAACACAAAGCGTTCGAGTCATCGCAGAATTGAGTCATTCCGTTGGCTCATTTCAAATCAGAAATATGCAGCTTTTTCCTGTACGCGAAACCGGAACGTATTTGTTGGCTAAAAAACTCATCCTCATTTCATGGGGCATTTTTTTTGCCGTGCTCGTTGGTTCATGTCTTTTCGCAGAGAAAAAATCCGCACTTTTCCGGGCAGTGCTTACCTGCGCTTTTATTTCTATTATCATCGGGACAAGCCTGCCGGGTTATATGAAAACTTCTGTTGTGTATGAAGTCGAAACACAAATCGATGTATTAAGTCCTGTATTTGCTGATATTGTGCCGTGGGAAATAACCAAAATCTGGCATGCATGCATCTTTTTGATTTTAGGAATGATTCTTAGCCTGATGACTGCAAGAGTACCTTTTGTACAAGTCATGACTATTATTATGATGATGGCGGCCGGTACAGAAATGATACAACTCTATATCGATGGTCGAACGCCACTGATCAGTGATTTCTTCATTGACTCAATCGGAGGCTTTATAGGCGCCCTGATAATCAAGCTGGTTGGCCGCAATAAGCCTTTCTCTTTGACAAAACATGCTTTTTAAACCGGCAGTTTAACTCAATCTTGACGGCTTTTTAAACCTCGTCACGATAAGCCGTTACTTGAATCTCAATTTTCATACGTGGATCGGACAAGCCGGCTGCCAGCATCATCGCGGATGGCCGGACATCACCCAGATATTTTCGCATAACCGGCCAGCATTTCTCAAAATCCTCGGCTTTGGGAAACACATAAGTAACGCGTACGACATCTTTCATACTCGATCCCGCTTCTTTCAAGGCTGCTTCGATATTTTTGAAACATTGCTCGGCTTGTTCCAGCAAGTCATCGGAAATAGTCATTGCGCTGTAATCAAAGCCGGTCGTGCCGGATACCAAAATCCAGTTACCTTCAACCACTGCGCGCGAGTAACCGATTTCTTTTTCAAAGGTGGAGCCTGAACTGATGAGTTTACGTGCCATCGTGTATTTTCCTTATT
>SSFV01000026.1 GCA_008015565.1 Nitrosomonas sp.
GATTTACGACTATCTGATTCTCAGTCTTAGAGAGAAGGACATCATTGCTTCTTTTAACTGGGATCCTTTTCTGATTCAGGCCTATATCCGAAACGAAGTGGTCACAAGGACTCGACGGCCCCGCATTGCGTTCTTACACGGGAATGTAAAAATTGGGCTTTGTGAAAACGACCGCGTTTCCGGAATTAATGGCCGCCGATGCTCTCGTTGCGGAGAGGAGTTGCGGGCATCGTCGCTTCTTTATCCTGTCAAGCATAAAGACTACACGAATGACAAATTCATAAAGGGCGAGTGGGACACGCTACGAGCGCATCTAAGTAAAACATACTATCTAACCGTGTATGGTTACAGCGCGCCGGTCACTGACGTTGAGGCGAGAAAGCTAATGCTTGAGGTATGGAAAGACAACAAGACCTTAGAGCTCGCAGAAGTGGATATCGTCGATAAAAAATCGCACGATGAACTCGAAAAGAACTGGGAAGAATTTTTCGTCAGCCATCACTACATGATTGCCGACGATATTTTCAGAAGCTATCTATTTACGCATCCGCGTAGGAGCTGTGATGCTTTTGCGTCCGCCACGCTCATGTGTGATCCCTGGCATGACAATCCCTATCCGGGGTTTAAGACCCTCGAAGAGCTTCAAGAGTGGGTAAGGCCGCTTATAGAAGAAGAGGAGCAATATGACAGCGATAGAAAACCGTTTTCTGGAAACCCACTTCTCCCAAATAAGAAACTTGAGCTCTAACAACGCCATCAACGCGAACAGTGAAAAGCGGCGCGCCTCCATCGCACCGCTTTTCACTGCCGGTTATGTCAAGCGTTAGCTTTTAAAAAACGAGTCCGCATGAAACAACACATCGAAACATTTTTTGATCAGGTTAGAAGCGGAGAAATCGAAATCTATAATGAATTCAGTCTTCAACATGAGCTAGGGATATTTCTGCGAAATCTCATGCCAAATCACAAAGTACAGTTCGAGCGCAACGTTTCATTTTTTGAGTACCAGAAGTCGAATCTCTATAAGAAAGAAATTGATATAACTATATCTGGAAGAGAAAATGGCCGCCCAATGTGTGCGCTGGAGTTAAAGTATCCTCGCAATGGGCAAGTCCCGGAATCCATGTACTCGTTTTGCAAAGACATTGCCTTCCTAGAACAACTTGTTAACATCGGCTTTGAGGTCGCATATTTCATTGCGGTAGCAGATGACAAACTTTTTTACTCCGGTTCATCAAGTGGCATTTATGCAATGTTCCGCGGAGATCAATCAATCTCTGGCGTTATTAATAAGCCAACTGGCACCAAAGACACTTCGGTTAATATTCATGGCTCATACCAAGCTTCTTGGGTTCCGGTCGCAGGTACTACGAAATACTGCCTAATTCAAGTTGGCAGCTAACTTGGAGTTATGCCTAAAGAAGAATGGAACCATGTGCAAGTTCAAACGCCATACTCAGACAAGTGCGTCTAGCACTGATTTGTTCAATTTATTCAGTCATATGGTCGATCATTGCATGTGTTTCATGAGTGATGGTGAGAATCCCATTTTAGTGTTTGAACAAAAAGACGGCAGTCGTGATATTCTCCACGAAGTTTATTACCGCCAGTTATTATCGAGAGCCACAGAATGAAAATTATTCTTAGAACAACGCCTTCCCAAGAAAGCCAAATCATCCTGGATGTCCTACAGCAAGCCGTAGCAAAAACTCTCGAACGTAAACGCCGGCTTGGTCATTTTTATTTCATTTGGCGTGATGAAAAACCTGTGATGATTGGTGAGGATGCGCCAAAACCTTCTGAGAAAGATAGTTAATAAACCATCATGCAACTAAACGCAGCGCTATTATTTTATTCTCGAATTAAAAATGCAATCACAACCTACCGCGCACTCGTCCTTAATCCGTTCAATCGATTCAAAATACCCAGCGTCACGAAATTTTGACACCTTCCAACGCCACAAATCGCTTTTGCAGGCCATTAATCGGCTTTTCCCTGCGCTACGAATTGATTGGCAACCAATAATAACAATTCTCATTTACTCATGAATCGTTATATGATTTAATGAATTTGATTTTTTATTATGGAACATATAAAGAATATGGGAAGCGCACAAACCGATGTGGGTACGCTGATTGCTTCAATTTTTTATCTGATGTCGCGTTACGCGAATTCGCAAGATAAAGAGTTGATCCTGGCCATACACAAGCATTTGAATTTGCTTGAACAACATCCGGACATGCAATCCGAGACTGTCAAAATCACATGCAGGAGATTGCGCAATGATTGGCTCAATCTACTTAAAAAGATACCACTGCATTGATATCGAATGAAAATCCTGATATTCCGGTCATGCACTCCAAATGAACTTCTTTGCATTAATTTCTTTCTACTATTATTTTTGAGAACGATATGAGTACATTAGTCAATAAACCAGCACCCGATTTTACAGCCGCAGCCGTGATGCCCGATGGCAGCATTAAAAACGATTTGACTTTAAGCAGCTTTCGGGGCAAATATGTCGTAATTTTTTTCTATCCACTTGATTTTACATTTGTCTGTCCGTCCGAGATCATTGCACACGACAACCGCCATGAGGAATTCGCCAAGCGTAATACCGTCGTGCTCGGTGTTTCGGTTGACTCTCAATTTACCCATTATGCGTGGCGCAATACACCACTCGAAAAAGGTGGAATCGGGCAGATTCACTACCCGCTCGTAGCGGACGTCAACCATAGCATCACTAAAAGCTATGGGATCGAGCATGAGGATGGTGTCGCATTGCGCGGATCGTTTCTGATCGATAAGCAAGGCATCGTGCAACATGCAACGGTAAACAATCTGCCACTCGGCCGCAATGTGGAAGAAATGCTCCGTATGATCGATGCGTTACAGTTTTCAGAGGAATATGGTGATGTATGTCCCGCTGGCTGGCAAAAGGGCCAACAGGCAATAAAACCGACCGCAGAAGGGGTTGCGGATTATTTGGCGCACAACGCGGAAAAGCTCTGACACAAACCATGTTTCAATAAATTAGCCGCTCTGCCTGAAATTCAGGCAGAGCGGCTACGGATCTCAATTTCTTATCGATAAATCGGCTATGCAATGACAACAAGCTGTGAGCTACTTTGGTCTGGGGCGTTTTACTTTTGCTTGGATCGCTTGCAACCGGCCTTCGCGTAGTTCCGTTACGGCTTTGACCACGGCCAGCGCGACATTGCGTGCTTCTTCTTGTACCGCTATATCTTTATCCAGCGTTACATGACTGGTCGCATAGGGTTCATAATATCCGATATAGCGATCCAGGCGCGCTACCGATCCGGCATCGATAAATCCCATCCAATCCAGCCAATCTGATAACGCGCGACGCGAACCTTCAATACCGGCTACATCGCCATGGACAATCACGCCATAGGCCCGGCCTGCCAAGTGCTGCGGATAATCCCATCCATTCATTTCGATTTGTTTAGCTTTCGCCGCATTTTTTCCGGATGTTGAGGTCGGGTCGGGATTACCGCCATCGGCACAAACCATCCGGTCCATCAGCAATTTAAGCGGGCCGGGGCTCTGATACCAATAAACCGGCGTTACGATGATGACTGCATGGGCGGCTGCCCAGCGTTCATAAATTTCCGCCATCCAGTCATTGGTTTGATTGAGAGAGTGATGCGGATAACAACTGCACGGCCAGTGACATAAAGGCATTGCGGTGGATACGCAACCCTTGCACGGATAAATGTTGCGCCCATATTCCGAAGTAACGAGGCTGAGATCAAGTACATCAGCCTGAATATTCACGTGTTCTATGGCTTCACGGGCTATTTGCAGCAAGCGGAAAGATTTGGACATTTCACCCGGGCAGGTTCCATCGTTTCGTGCCGAACCGCAGATCAACAACACGCGCGATGGCGTTGAAGGTTCATGCCAGCGGCGTTGTGCTTCCTCTATGCGCACTTTTGTCGCGAGCCATTCAACGGATAATTCGTAATTCGGGTCTGCAAATCCAGGGCCAGCTTTTTGTGTGACAGGCGCTTTGCGTCCATCCCTATAAGCTTGCCAGGCAATTTCCTCAAGGCGCGCAATCGCTTCAACTTCGCTCTGAAATGCGGGATCGGTGAAAGAAGCCCGGAATCTCCGGCTGAATTCAGTTCTATCCAGTCGCCCCGGTGCTTGGCCTTTGCGAACTTCGATGGTTGCCAAATCTTCCGTTTGATGGCTTGAATTGGCGCTTTGTGAAGCGTTATCTTCTTCCATGAGTTTCCCTTATCACTTTAAGCCTTTTACCACGCGGCATTCACTTAATTTATTTCCACATGACATTACACTCGGCTTCGGCGGCGGCGGTTAGCAGACTAATCAAAGGCATGGCTCGATTGGCCATGCTTACGGCCGGTTCATGATCTTCATCTTTCTGTTCATCTTTATCTTTTTTTTGGCCTTCATGTTCCACGGGCAAATCCGCTTCTGCAGCCATCGCAGCTTTTAACCGGTTCAGCGCTTCGGGAACATCCTTTGCTAAGATGGCGCCTGGCACAGTTTTGCTGTGTCCCATCATCTTGATCATAGTGAGCGCCACTTCTCCAAACATGATTATGTCTGCATGCGCATCAGTCGAAAACGTTACAAGCATATCATTTTCCTTTTATTAACATTACGATGCATGAAACATGCGTAATTTATTGACAATTACGGAAGAAATCAATTTGTTTAACCGGAAAATTATTCGCAACCGCGTAATAAAAAGATAAGAAAAATGACGGGAATGGGAATACCGATTAGCCATAATAAAATATAACCAATTTTCCCTTCTTGATATCGCTTTAAGGATGGGAATGTATTACGGCGATAGACGCCGGTTTCTTTTACAACAGGGGTATGAGGTTTGTTTTTCGACATTATCGTCTCCTTTAGATTTTGGGTTAAGTAAAACGTAATTCGTTAGCGGTTTTCAAACAACCCGTTCTTATCGGCCAGCATCTTTATTGCACTTCGATTTTTACTTCTGCGGTGCCAGCATGTTCCATATCGAGTTTTTTAGCCGCCGCTCGGGATAAATCGATAACCCGGTCTTTCGCATAAGGTCCGCGATCGTTGATTTTGACCTTAATTTTTTCTCCATTATCAAGGTTAGTCACTTTGACTTCCGTCCCCATCGGCAAACTGGGGTGGGCTGCCGTCATTTCTGTCTGATCGAAAATTTCACCGCTGGCAGTCGTTTTCCCGTGAAATCCCGGTCCATACCACGAGGCTTCGCCAATCTCGGCGTGAACTAAATGGATATTAAAATTGGCGCGATTTAGACTTGGGGGTTCAATCTGTTTATCCCTATATCCAAGATCACAACCTGAAATCAGCAACACAACTAAAAAATAAGGTATTGAAAAAGGTATTAAAGCATCGAATTTTTCGCGAAGTTTGATCTGTTTCATACATCCTCCTTTGTCCAGAAACTCAACGAATTAAAATCAATTTGAGTCCATCATTCAGGACCAAACATTGATTTCTTCTATGCATTAGAACTTCCAGCCACACCCTTCGTCTGTGCGATAGACCACATACGCGTTTTCAACAAGGTTTAAAACCTACTCTAAAATAAAGTAACGTTTGAACGGAGGCTTTTGGGCTTAATGGATTTTTATCATCGGAGCCGTCCCAAATTGAGGATTTAGCTAAAAATAATTGGCAGACCGCTATCGATAATAAGAGAGCAAATTCTTGGTTTATATTGAACTGGCAGTGAGGTGTGTAGGTGGTCGCTATTCAATAACGGACAATTGCGGGTGTTCGAGCGGCTAGCGCCTCAATCGAATAACTTCCAGGATTGTCCGGATGCACTTAAATCGGAGTTTTGGAAAGGAAGATTCATTCTCAGAAGGCATACATTGCCGCAGCGCAGGAATGAAAATCCGGGTCAGTACAAGGCCCTTAAACGCCTTGGACTGACAGCCAAAGCCATCTCATGATCAGAAAACCAAACATGCCGATCATTAAGATGACACTCACTGCGAGCAGGCCTAAGAAACCCACAAAGAAGCGGCTATGCGTTGTAGTTTTCTCCGGTTGCTCGAGATAATCATTCAGTAATTTTACGTTTCTTTGATTAGCTTTCCAGACAAAATCGGACAAATCGCCTATGCCCGGAATTATGCCTAAAATCGCATCAATTCCAATGTTAAAAACCATTTTCATAAGCACTGGTTTTGGCGCGCCCAAATTAGCCGCTTGCGTAAGGATATGGCTTGAAATAATTGCGCCCAAAGCATCTCCGATTCCAGGAATCAATCCGATGATACCATCCAAACCAAAACGGATTTGCGTCCCCGGTATACGGAACGTATTATCCATAAGCCACGCAAGCCGGTTTAATTTACCTTTTATTTGTTCAATTTGGTTTTTATTCATAGGTATTTCTCACTTGCCATTACAAAAAAAGATTGTGGAGCTACCATTAAACACCACAAGAAGATGCCTTGTCCCCTCATTCAACAACAAATGCTCGATATTTTTTCAAGAACTCCAGATTAATCAAAGCCAAAGCCTATTTACTGAAAATTATCATTACCAAAGCACAACATTAACAACATGAAAGACCAGGTTAGCTATCGCCGGTTCAATTTGCACAACGATACTATGAAAATCCATTCGTTGCTTAATCACATGAATTTCCTCTTTACTGGCAGCATACTTCAATTTTTCGGATACGGAAATTTCAGAAAATACAAACTTAATCTGGATTCATTGACTTTGTTACCAGAAAAAGGCTTAATTTAAATTATTTGATTGGGACAGCACTCAAATAATCGCCCAGTTTTGGTCCCGCATTGTATTATTTAGGTGTAGATTTTTTTACTTTTAAATAATAATATTGATAATCAGATACTTATCTTGCATTTATGGTGCCCAGAAGAGGACTCGAACCTCCACACCCGAAGGCACATGGACCTGAACCATGCGCGTCTACCAATTCCGCCATCTGGGCAAATGGCAGCCAGATCAGGCTGCCGAAGAACGCGTAATTCTATAGGAAATCACTGCTTTGTCAAATAAGAAGAACCAGCCGCTACGGAATCAAGATCCTTATCGTCAACGTGAAAAAGAACGTTATCAACACCCTCTTCCAAGCCGCGAATACATTTTACAAATATTGAAGCAACAAGGTATTCCGGTTGCCGAGCGCGCGCTTTATAAATTACTGTCGATCAAAAAAAATGAGCAGGCATTATTCAATCGCCGCTTATCGGCGATGATGCGCGAAGGTCAGATTTTCCGCAACCGCAAGAATGACATCTGCGTGATGGAAAAACTGGATTTGATCAAAGGTGTAATCCAGGGGCATGCGGATGGGTTTGGATTTTTGATTCCGGATGATGGCAGTCCGGACCTTTTTCTAAGTGCCAAGGAAATGCATAAAGCATTGCATGGCGACCGGGTATTGGTACGTGAAACCGGACTGGACCGGCGTGGACGGCGTGAAGCCGCTATTGTAGAAGTATTGGAATATTCCAATGCCAAACTGGTAGGCCGGTTACACATCGATCACGGTATCATGTTTGTCGCTGCGGAAAACAGACGAATCAGCCAAGACATCCTGATTGCCAAAGAAGATTCGTTAAAAGCTGAAGCAGGCCAAGTGGTCATGGTGGAAATTATTCAGCAGCCCAACAAGCAGACTCAACCTATAGGGAAAATCATCGAAATCCTTGGCGATTATACCGCGCCGGGTATGGAGATCGAGATCGCCTTACGCAAACACGATCTGCCGCACATATTCTCGACCGGAATCGAGAAGCTCTCTGCCAGATTTCCCAAAAACGTATTAAAAAAAGACTGGGTGGAGCGCCAGGATATCTGCCATCTGCCATTGGTAACGATCGATGGCGAGACTGCTCGCGATTTCGACGATGCGGTTTATTGCCAGCAGGAAGGAAAGGATTATCGCTTGTATGTAGCCATTGCGGACGTCAGCCACTATGTCAAACCAAACGATGCAATAGATGTGGAAGCACTGAACCGCGGAAATTCCGTTTATTTTCCGCGGCGAGTGATCCCGATGTTACCCGAGGTTTTATCGAATGAGCTGTGTTCGCTCAATCCCAATAAAAAACGTTTGTGCATGGTCTGTGAAATCGAATTTCTGGCTGATGGCAGCATGCGTGATTATTCGTTTTATCCCGCAGTTATGATGTCACATGCGCGGCTGACTTATACTCAGGTAAGCGATATTCTGGCTAATGCCAAAGGCACTGAAGCCAAAGCCAATGCATCATTGTCGCCGCATTTGCAGGTCATTTACAAGCTATTCAAAATATTACTCAAAGCCCGTAAAAAACGGGGCGCGATCGATTTTGAAACCATTGAGACACAAATGTTTTTCAATGATCAAGGAAAAATCGAAAAGATCGAACCGGTGCAACGCACCGAAGCGCACCGCCTGATTGAAGAATGCATGCTGGCGGCCAATGTATGCGCAGCGGATTTCTTGCAAAAGCATGGACAAACAACGTTATACCGGATTCACGAAGATCCTGCGCCAGAGAAAATCGCCGCCCTGCGCGATTTTCTTAAGGAGTTCGGCATTCAACTGGGAGGCAAGAATAAACCGGATGCCAAAGATTACGCGCGGACATTGCTTAAAATATACGATAGACCGGATGCGCAGTTACTTCAGACAGTGATGTTAAGATCTCTGCAGCAAGCTGTTTATAGTCCCGATATGACGGGCCATTTCGGACTTGCATATGAATCATATACCCATTTTACTTCGCCAATCCGCCGCTATCCTGATCTGCTGGTTCATCGCGCAATAAAAGCCGTCCTGAATGGAAGCACTTATCATCCCGGGGATTGGAGTGAATTGGGTAAGCATTGCTCAATGACCGAGCGGCGCGCCGATGATGCCACACGCGATGTCGAGTCGTGGCTCAAATGCTTTTATATGCAG
The DNA here is from genome assembly GCA_008015565.1 of Nitrosomonas sp. GTDB lineage: Bacteria > Pseudomonadota > Gammaproteobacteria > Burkholderiales > Nitrosomonadaceae > Nitrosomonas. The sequence goes on from SSFV01000026.1 coordinate 8,942, forward strand.
GATAAAATCGGTGAATGTTTTGACGGTGTTATCAGTAGCGTGACAGGATTTGGACTGTTTGTCGCACTGGATAATGTATATGTGGAAGGGCTTGTCCATATTTCGGAGCTGCCCAGTGATTATTTTCATTTTGATGCGACCAAGCATCTGTTGCTGGGTGAGCGAAGCGGCAAGCAATATCGTCTCGGTGATCGATTGCAGGTCAAATTAGTGCGCGTTGACTTGGAAACGAGCAAAATCGATTTTGTATTGGCTGAACCGGCAAAAAAACCGGCGCGTTCAAAAACAAAATCTTCTTCTCGCAGCAAGAAACAGCCCTGAATTCAAGAATTGTTTTACAATACGCGGATATACTCAATGCGATCCTGTAAAAAACGATTTTTTGGCATCACTTACATTAAGCGGTAATTAATTAATTTCTCAGTTCTATTTGATACGTGGCCGGTACTCGATTTATTTTCGGTTTTCATGCAGTTACCAGTCGCTTGCGGCAAAATCCACTTAGTATTAAACAAATATTCATCGATACCACGCGCGATGATCAGCGTGTGCGCGGATTAATCCAGCTGGCTGAAAACTGCAAAATTGATTGGAACGCATGTGGCGGAGCAAAACTCACCGGCATGGCCGGGAATGACCGCCATCAGGGTGTCGTCGCCAATATCGATATGCGCAGCAGTCCGGTAGATATCGACCAAGTTCTGGAGGCATTAACCGAACCCGCGAGACTATTAGTATTGGATGGAATTCAGGATCCTCACAATTTAGGCGCATGCCTGCGTGTTGCCGATGCGTTTGGTGTGCATGCCGTCATTGCGCCCAAGGATAAAGCTGTAGGAATGACCGCAACGGTTTATAAGGTTGCAAGCGGCGCAGCAGATACCGTGCCTTATATCGTGGTAACCAACTTGGCACGTACATTGAACCACTTGAAAAATCAGGGAGTTTGGGTTTTCGGCACAGCAGAAGATGCCGAACACGATTTGACCCGCTTTCCGATAAAAGGTCCTGTCGCCTGGGTTTTTGGCTCGGAAGGCAAGGGAATGCGGCGTTTGACACGGGAATCTTGCGATCAATTAGTGCGCATACCGATGTCGGGCTGCATCGAGAGTTTAAATGTTGCCGTGAGCGCGGGAATTTGTCTTTATGAAACCTATCGCCAGCAGTCTATGGACTGACTTACACACCTGATAAAATACATAAATCTCAGAACTATTGTTTTTATTGCATTAGCTATCCACTTAGTTCCATAAAATTATTGATACCGTTCACGACTATGACTTCACTTGACCTCCCCAATTTTAAAATTCATTTCGCCGAACTTTTACGTACAGCAGCCAATACACTCATAGTAATGGACGATACCATGCAGATCGAACTGGTGCGCACAAAACAAGCCAGCCATGGCGACTATTCATGCAATCTAGCTTTGCAATTGGCGAGACCTTTGCATAAAAGCCCGCGTGAAATTGCGAATTTGCTGCTAAGCGCCCTGCCGGTTTCGCCTTATTTGGATAAAGTGGAAGTAGCAGGTGCTGGTTTCATTAACTTGTTTCTTAAGAATTCCGCCAAACAACAATTCTTGCGCCACATTTTGCAAAACAAGGATAGCTTTGGCTGCAGCGGCACTGGCAATGGAAAAAAGATTCAAGTTGAATTTGTTTCGGCCAATCCAACCGGTCCACTGCATGTGGGCCACGGCCGTGGTGCGGCAATCGGTGCCAGTCTGGCCAATATCTTAGCAGCGGCAGGTTTTGACGTATCGCGCGAATATTATGTTAACGATGCGGGACGGCAGATGGATATCCTGACGTTATCGACTTGGCTGCGTTACTTAGAGCTGAATAATATTGACATTCCTTTTCCGCAAAATGCTTATCAAGGCGAATATGTCATAACCATGGCAAAGTTGATTTACCAGGCACATGCGCAGCGCTATGTGCATCGTCCTGAACTCCTATTGGATGGATTACTGGAAACAGACACGGAAACGATAATCCATACTGACGAACAGTTGGACCAATTGATCGTCAATGCAAAAAAAATACTCGGACAGGATTATGCGTATATTCACAATTTTGTGCTCACCGAACAGCTGGGCGATTGCCGCAATGATTTAATGGAATTCGGCGTTGAATTTGACACGTGGTTTTCCGAACAATCACTGTTTGATAATGGCCTGGTGGCTCATGCCATTGAGTCATTGCAAAACAAACATCATTTATACCGTCAAGATGGCGCCACCTGGTTTCGTTCGACCGACTTTGGCGATGAAAAGGATCGCGTAGTGCAGCGGGAAAATAATCAATTTACTTATTTTGCATCGGATATCGCCTATCATTTAAATAAATTCGAGCGTGGATTTGACCAAGTAATCAACATCTGGGGCGCAGATCATCATGGTTATATTCCTCGAGTGAAAGGCGCTTTACAGGCATTAGGGTTCGATCCCAGCAAACTTGAAATTGCATTGGTACAATTTGCCGTGCTTTACCGTGACGGTAAGAAAGCGCCAATGTCGACCCGCTCTGGGGAATTTGTGACTTTGCGGGAATTGCGCCATGAAGTCGGTAAGGATGCTGCGCGATTTTTTTACGTAATGCGAAAAAGCGACCAGCATTTGGATTTTGATCTGGATTTAGCTAAATCGCAAAGTAATGACAATCCAGTCTATTATGTTCAATATGCGCATGCGCGGGTATGCAGCGTATTTGCGCAATGGGACGGTGACATGAATGATCTGATTGAGGCCGATATGGAAGTTCTCGCCAGTCCCATAGAATTGGCTCTGATGCAAAAATTGATCAATTATCCGGACACCGTGGAATTAGCCGCCAAGGAATTTTCACCGCATCTGATCGCTTTTTATCTCAGAGAATTGGCAGGTGAATTCCATAGCTACTATAATTCAACGCGTTTTCTTGTATCTGAAATTCCAATCCGGAATGCAAGATTGGCGTTAATTGCATCCATTCGGCAGGTATTGAATAATGGATTGCGCTTATTGGGTGTCAGCGCACCTGATAAAATGTAGCCAAGTTAACAGTAAGGATATTCATGAGTCGAGACTATAAATCCCATAAAACCACTAAATCCGCAAATGGAAAAAGCGGTTCAGCATTCTTTGGCGGATTCATTGGTTACGCATTAGGCCTTGCAAGCGCAATTGGCGTGTGGTTGTATTTATATTTTGCACCAAGTCCGTTCGTATCGACCGAAAAAGCTACCAGCCCAGGGGATAAAAATCAAACTCATCCGGAAATTTTAATTACCAAGGAAAAACCAAAATCGGAAGAATCTGTAAATTTTACAGAAGAAAAATCTAAATTTGATTTTTACAAAATTTTACCCGGCATTGAGGAACCAGAGCTGGATAGCAGCTACCGGCAGTCTGTTGAACGGCCGATCCAACCCCAAACTACCGCAAAAATTCCAGAAACCGCCAGCAAACCAGAAATAGCCCAGCCATCGGCCCCTACCCGCCCCACAATTATTGCAGTTGAAACACCTGGGCAAATAGCCACTATGCAACCACAAGCTTTGCCGGCGTCACCAACTCAACAAGTATTAACACCACAACCCAAAAACGCTATCGCTACGAAAGAAAAATTCTTTCTGCAGGCAGGATCATTTAAAAAAAGTGATGAAGCAGAAAACCTGAAGGCGCGGCTTGCCTTTTTAGGTGTTTTTGCATCGATACAACCCATAGACTTAGCCGATAAGGGTGTTTGGTATCGAGTTCGTGTCGGTCCCTTTACACGTAAAGAGGAAGTCGATGAGACAAGTGCATCGCTACGTGAAAATGGCATTGCAACGCAATTTATCAAAATGCCTTGACACGGTTTGACAACTTATTTAAATCGTGGAATATACGATAACTGCAATCTATTAAACTACTTAAATCTTGATTGGGGAGTCAACATGTATCAGCGTAAATTTCTTTTAGCTATCTTTTTATTGTTAAATCTTGGCTTGATCAATATATCGGTGGTACACGCAGATATCGTCGAAGGCAAGAATTATATCGTTCTGACAAAACCTCAACAGACCCAAAATGCCGATAAAATCGAAGTGCTTGAGTTTTTCTGGTATGGCTGCCCGCATTGCTATGACTTGCATCCTCATCTTAAAACTTGGTTGAAGAGTATTCCCGAGGAGGTCGATTTTCGATATGTGCCTGCAACACTCCGCTCAAACTGGGTAGCGGCAGCGAAAATATTTTATGCGATAGAAGCCTTGGGAAAAACAGATTTATTGCATGATAAAGTTTATGATGCCATTCATCGTAACAAAATTGATTTAAGCAATGAGCCGACATTGTTTGGCTGGATTGAGAAACAAGAAGGTATAGATCGCAAGAAATTTGAGGGTGCCTATAATTCCTTTACAGTACAGAATCAAGTAGCAAAATCAACGCAAATGGCCCGCCAGTATCAACTCAACGGTGTTCCTGCGCTAATTATCAATGGAAAATACCTTACCAGCGGCGGCATGAGCAATACGCCTCAAGATACCATTAAAACCTTGCAAGCGCTGATCGATAAAGCACGCAAGGAAAAATAGCGGCGTTAGGAAAAACACAATATGTCAGCAGAAAAAATTATATTTGGAGCCGGTTGCTTTTGGAGCGTTGAAGCTACTTTTCGCGCTGTTAACGGAGTCACGAATGCGACTTGCGGCTATTCGGGCGGTCATACAGACAACCCAACTTATGAAGAAGTATGCAGCGATACCACCGGACATGTTGAAGTAATATTGGTGGAATATGATTCATCCCAGGTAAGCTTTGAAGTTTTGCTTGACCATTTCTGGAATTGTCACAATCCGACAACTATGGATCGCCAAGGCCCGGACATCGGCACACAGTACCGTTCGGCCATCTATTACTTTACACCCGAGCAAGAACGCATTGCTCTCGCATCTCGCGACAAATTGCAACATAGCGGCCGCTGGCAAAGTCCCGTGGTAACAAAAATTCTACCTACATCGCAATTTTATAAAGCGGAAGAATATCACCAAAATTATTTTAAGAAACGCGGCATACGTTAAGTCAGTGTTAACTAATGTACGGCATTGCCGATGATCAAGTTTTTGCTGCAATCATAAAAATTCCAGATAGGGATTGTTTGATGACCGGCTGTCATAAAACAATCCGATGCAACATGTGGCTACTTTTTCAATGTATTGACAACCACTATGACCACAGGATTTTCATCTAAGGCAATCTCATCACATACCGGTGGCATTTCAACGGCCCGGAAACAAACATCGTATTCTATAAAGGAGATGTTGCTTAGCGCCATTAATAACGATCCGAATCTCCCCTCTCTTGGGGGTTCCATATCTTATATTATCCGTTTATCGTCTTCAGAAGATGAATCGCTACGGCAATTGTCGCATTTTATATTATCGGATGTTTCATTAGCTCAGAAGATTCTGAGTTTATCAAATTCAATAACTTTCCGGTCCAGCTCAACTCGAGTGATAACCAGTATTACCAAAGCAATTTTTCTGTTGGGCTTCAACACGGTTAAAACGTGCGCTCTAACCATACTTCTGGTCGATGGGATGATGACCGGAAAACGGGCGGATTATATACGAACGGAATTAACCCATGCGGTGGCAGCCAGTATGGTGAGCCGAGGGCTTGCAAAGTACAATCAATTCATCAATAGTGAAGAAATTGCCATAGCATCGTTATTCAAAAATATGGGACGACTATTGCTGGCAGCTTATGCACACGATAAATATGAAGAAATGATGACGCTTGCTGCACAAGGCATGCATCCGCCAGAGCAAGCATCGATGCGTGCATTGAACTTTGATCTGAGCGAATTTACTGAACTCATACTGAATAAATGGAATATCCCGTTCAGTATTATTCAGCTTGTAAAAAACAAACCTTTGGACATCGCAAATTCTCCAAAGAATAAATACGATGGAATGAGATTGGCTATCGAATTCAGTGAAAAGGCTGTGCCGCTAATTGTTAAAGCAGATAATAATTCGGGGCTTGAAAGTATTTTGCTTTCCCGTTTTGGCAAGGCGCTTGATCTAGATAAATCCAAACTGGATTTAATCATTAAAAATGCCAGAGAAGAGACTTCCATGCTGCAAGTCAACGCGAATTTGCCACCCTTATCTAAAAACGCGATCGAAACGGATATAAAAGATAGTGGAACCGACTCCCAATCTGGAAGCGATATGCTGACCGAGTTGGCACTTACTGACACGAAGGCAACCGATATTACGGTTGTTCAACGTTATCCCAGCGGTAAGCCATATAATGCATCGGTATTATTACTATCGGCGATTCAAGATGTTACAGAAATGATGGCAACAAATTATAAACTCTGCAATTTGATTATGCTGGCTTTGGAGCATTATTATCATGGCTTGGGGTTTCGTTTTGTTACGCTTTGTTTACGGAACAATCAAAAACATCAGTACCAGGCACGCAGCACAGTAGGAAAAATCAGCACTGAGTTGCAAAAGGCTTTTTGTTTTCCGGCAATTTTAACAACAGATTTATTTTGTCTCGCAATGGAAAAGGATACGGATTTGTTCATTTCGGATGCTGGCGTATCCAAGGTGCGTGAAATGCTGCCGCACTGGTATCTGACACTCTTTCCAGATGCACGCAGTTTTATCGTATTACCGCTGGTTATTAACAAAAAACCCTTTGGTTTTATTTATGCTGACCGTGAGCATGCAGCGCCAGAAGGAATGACAGTAGATGAAACAAAGCTTATTAAGACTTTAAAAGGTCAGATATTGACCGCCTTAAACTCAAAATAAATACTTGCAAATTAATCAATGAAAGATATAAAAATGACTAAAACTGCCGGTTGTTTATTTATTATCAGTGCGCCATCCGGCGCTGGAAAAACCAGTCTGGTCAGAGCGCTGCTGCAATTGGATCGCGGTCTCAGCTTATCGATTTCGCATACTACCCGGCAACCGCGCGCAGAAGAAGTTAATGGCAAAGACTATTATTTTATAAGTCGAGAACTATTTCATAAAATGCTTGTGGCCGGAGAATTTCTGGAAAGCGCAGAAGTTTATGGCAATCTATACGGCACCTCGCAAAAATGGATAAATGAAGCGGTAGTGTCAGGACAAGACATCCTCCTGGAAATCGATTGCCAAGGAGCACAGCAAGTACGTCAGATTTTTCCTCAATCGGTAAGCATCTTCATTCTTCCTCCTTCAATCGATGCTTTGGCATCTCGCTTAAAAGCACGCGCACAAGACGATCCGAAAGTAATTAAAAAAAGACTGGCTGCCGCGCGTGATGAAATCAGCCATATCTGTGAATTCGATTATGTGATTATCAACAATCAGTTAGAGGAAGCGCTAAACGATTTTGCTTGTATAATCAAAGCATCACGCCTATGTAAAGCTCGGCAATTGATAAAATATCAATCATTGATCACACAACTCTCATAAGTTTTTTAAACTACGCAACGCATCCTGACTCGCTTTAATGTAAAATCTTGCTTTACTCTTCATTTCTAACACTTCACATTAAATACCATGGCACGAATTACAGTTGATGATTGCTTAAAAAGAATTTCCAATCGTTTTGATATGACCTTAGTCGCCACAACACGAGCAAGGCAGCTAGCCATCGGTTCCGCGCCACTGATTGAGGCAGGACGCGATAAACCAACTGTCATTGCGCTACGTGAAGTTGCACAAGGCAAAGTAGGATTAGAAATACTCAACCCAAAAAATATGTAAAGCGCATTGCATCTTGCCGAAACACCCAATTTTTTAAATATCGAATAATTACCCGATTATCAGTCAGATTCATCAGTGTAGTGTCATTACTTTTTCGCAGCCTGAATTTAATCTCAACAAAAACAAACACACACTTGCTTTCAATTAAAGCAAGTGCCAGCATATAATCCGTTTCAGGAAATCAGTTTGCCCAACAAGCAATTTGCTTAGAACTGATTTCTAGATATATCAATTTCAATGAATCCACTATGTTTTAAAGTTTATGGCTGAAGCGGAACTTCTGTTTTCTGAGACATCTCAATATCTTAAGTCAGAGGATGTTGCCCAGCTCAAGAATGCTTACGCATTTGGTCAAGGCGCTCATTCCGGACAATTTCGCAAATCTGGCGAACCTTATATCTCACACCCACTGGCAGTGGCGAGGATTCTGAGCACCTTACATTTAGACGCTCCCACTTTAACAGCCGCACTATTGCATGATGTGGTAGAAGATACGGCTATTTCCAAAGCTGAAATTAGCGAACGATTCGGCGAACCCGTGGCAGAGTTGGTAGACGGTGTCTCCAAACTTACCAAAATCGAATCTCAAACACCGGAAGAGGCCCAAGCCGAGAATTTCCGGAAAATGCTCATGGCGATGGCGCGGGATATCCGCGTTATACTCATCAAACTAGCGGACCGGCTTCATAATATGCGAACACTTGAAGCAATGAGCTCTGCGAAGCAACGCCGTATTGCCCGCGAGACATTGGAAATTTACGCGCCCATAGCGCACCGCCTTGGACTCAATAATATCTATCAAGAATTACAAGAATTAGGTTTCCGTTATTGCTACCCCATGCGCTATAAAGTGCTTGTAAAAGCAACCAAGGCAGCACGCGGCAATCGTCGAGAAGTAGTCGGCAAAATTCTCGATGCCATTAATCTCAAACTAAAGGAAGCGGGAGTGGAAGCTGAAGTAACGGGACGCGAAAAACACCTCTATAGCATTTATACCAAGATGGTAGATAAGCACTTGTCATTCTCAGAGGTGCTCGATATTTACGGTTTCCGTGTCATCGTTGAAGATATTCCTTCATGTTATGTAGCTTTGGGTATGCTACACAGCTTATATAAACCCATTCCAGGCAAATTCAAAGATTATATTGCCATACCTAAAAATAACGGCTATCAATCGTTACACAGCACTTTGCTGGGACCGTTCGGTTTACCGATAGAAATTCAGATTCGTACCGCCGAGATGCACCGGATTGCAGAAAATGGCGTAGCTTCTCACTGGCTCTATAAAAGCTCTGATGACAACTTTGACGGCCTTCATCCGGAAACCAGTCAATGGCTGCAGAGCTTGGTCGAATCACTGAGCGATTCAAGCGATTCTTTAGAATTTCTGGAGCACCTCAAAATCGATTTGTTTCCTGGCGATGTGTATGTATTCACACCGCAAGGAAAAATTTTAACCCTTCCCAGAGGCTCCACGGCTGTTGATTTTGCTTATGCGGTCCATTCCGATGTGGGCAATTGCTGTGTAGCGGCTAAAATTAACGGTGAAAATGCGCCGTTGCGCACGATATTGAAAAATGGCGACCGGGTCGAGATCGTTACTGCACCTTACGCCAAACCTAATCCAGCTTGGCTCGGCTATGTAGCAACGGGAAGAGCACGTTCTCATATTCGCTATTTTCTCAAAAATATCCAATATGACGAATCGGTAAAATTGGGCGAACGCATGCTCAATCAAGCACTATTATCATTTCATATCGATCCGGACACTATAACCGAAGAACAGTGGGATAAATTAGTGCGCGACAGTGCGGTAAAATCAAAAAATGAATTGCTGGCGGAAATGGCCTTAGGCAAGCAATTTCCTGCGGTGGTAGCAAAGCGGTTAACGCTACCGCTAGAGTCCGTCGCAAGCGAACAAGCCGCTGGTCCGATTACCATTCAGGGAACTGAAGGATTGACTGTGCAATTCGCCAAATGCTGCCGTCCAATACCCGGCGATGCCATCGTAGGGATGATAAAAAAGGATCATGGTCTAGTTATTCATACGCACGACTGCTCGGTTATTGCCGGGAGCCAAAGAAATTCTGAAAATTATTTGGATGTCGCATGGGGAAAAGATATTGCTAGAACTTTCGAAGCCAGCGTCCAAGTTTCGGTAGTAAATAAACAAGGCGTACTTGCTCGTGTTGCAGCCGAAATTGCCAAAGCAGAGTCAAATATTGACGACATCGCAATGAAAAGCGATGGAGATTACACGCAAATGCGCTTTATCCTGCAAGTTAACAACCGGCAGCATCTCGCAATAATCATGCGTGGCTTGAGGCATATCAAGGATGTCGCCAAAATCAGCCGGATTAAATGATAATTGAGCTAACTTGGCACAGAAATGCGAAAAGAATTGGCATATGATATGGCCACACAGCGCTTATTTGGGAGAAGTTGAATGAATTGCCCTAAATTGATTTTACTGGTACTGAGTTTATTGTTGCTTGCTGCGTGCGCTACCAAGACCCACGAGAAAAAGCCTCAGGTTTTATGGGAAAAATCGAGAATGGCTACGCCATTTGAACAACTTTCACAAAGCGCATCCGAGAAAATAGCTTATGAAGACGCCGGGAAGTTTATTTTGATTGAAGGAAGTAAATGCATTCAACGTGAAAATGGAATGGATGCCGCCACCATCTTGCATTGGATCGAAATGCCTAGTTATGTGGATAGCGGCTCGGTCGTGCTTAATGGCTGGGATTTACGCTATTTGCAAAGCGATCGCGAAATAAACTCGATGCGCGTTGACATAACGCATAGCAAATTAGTGAGAAACGCTGGATCTACCCTGTTGATGTTTGAAGCTCAGGGTAAATTGGAAGACCAGAATCGTAATGATGCCTATGAATTTTGTGTAGTTTATACTGGATTCGGCTATCGATTGTCTTGGTTCGATGCCACAATAGAAGGCGATTACAACGGTATTGATGCAGCGGTATTACAGAATAAAAATCAAGGTGCAGTAGCCACGCTGGAAAATACCGGAAACAAGGGCGTATTGAAAGGCAACGCTGCCATTGCAATTATACCGCGCGGATTTGATTTTCAATTCGATAATATTTTTGAATGTGAATGGCGCTTACTGCCTTGCAAATGGTCCGATCGCACCGATCACCGCCTGCTGCAAGTTGCCTATAACTTATCGCAAGCAGATACTTCGCCCAATCAAAATGGCAGCCCTCACTGGGTCACTCAAACTATCTTTAAAGATAACGATGGACACGTGCATCGTATAAAAACCCGCGCAGCCATGATCTACGGTAACAGCGTCAAAGTGCGCCCTGATTTTCTAGCACTCAATCCACGTTCAAAGGATACCGGCAATTGCCGCAAAAATACCGGTGGCAATATTCGTACGCAAACATTCCGCATTAATGACCTGCCTTATGACTATGCCGTGCCGATGCTTACAGGGTGGGATCTTTCCTACGAATGCGAACACCACCGCGTACAACGGGCAGGCACCTGGATTCATGACATCCGCTTTGATCCTAACTCCAACAGTATGGAATATAAAGTATCGTCTATCCTTCGTAATCAAGATGGCATACCCAATTTTAATAATTCCCATCGCGTTACCGTATTGGGACTCAACCTGTTAACGCCAGCCTCTCAATACCGCCCCCCAGAAATTAACATCAACATTAGGAAACACTAAGCAAACAGTGGCCGTAACAGTGGTTATTTTGCTTCTGCTTTCCCGTCTTGCTGCACCGGCTGGGAATTGACCATCAGCTCGCGTATGGTTTCAAGAATTAATTTTCTGTCTGACGCAACGGTGAGTGCCATTTCGAACATCTCAAGGGTTCAACAATCCGGTTCTCCCACCGCATCCGAAATGACAGTTTCTCAGGTTTTGCTAAGCAAAATCCGCCGCCATATTCATGCCAACCAGCAACACTGCATCGTCTTGCGTATAGGTGTGATAAAAGCCACGGCTTCCCTCATCGACCCAATTGCCTTTGAGAATCACCCGATCTCCAGCATTGCCGTGGACTTTGAGCGTATTGGTGATGTGATCCAGGTCAAGAAGATCCGCTGCGGTTAACGTCAGCGTATTGTCCCCCCTACCATACAAACAGATGGTTTCGATGCCCTGGATCTTGTCGAGGTAATCAGTCAAATCCAGATTCAGATCTTTTCCGTCCATATGCAGAACGTCATTACCAATACCGCCATCGACCGAACCAAAGTCAAGATCTAATACCTGGATATAATCATTCCCGGCATCACCATAAAACACATCCGCGCCACCACGGCCGATCATCCTGTCATTGCCATCACCCGGTTTAAAGATGTCTGCCGCCTGGGTACCTTTGAGAATATCATCTCCGAGCGTACCTTCAATCACATTACCACCAGTAAACTCGCTTCTGCCAAATACTACGTAACTGGATCCGGCATCATCAATACCATTCGGATCAGCGCGATGGGCGCCGACAATAATATCATCAAAACCATCACCATTGACGTCCCCCGCCGTACTGACCGACTCTCCCATGACACCATACGCTGCTATTCCATCTACTCGAAAACCGCTATTGCTGTCCAATGTAGATAAATCCAGCACGGCATTAAAACCGGCGGCCTTGCCAAATACTACATAACTGGAGCCAGAGCCCTCGAGAGCTCCGGGAGCGCCTACAAGTAAATCATCAAAACCATCACCATTCACATCTCCCGCGTCACTGAC
>SSFV01000033.1 GCA_008015565.1 Nitrosomonas sp.
GACTATCTCATATAACTCATTAATACAGTACTGCTTATCATTGCTTGGAAATTGTGTACATCGTAGACCGTGTAATTTTTTTCGGCCTTGATATCAATAAACCATATTGCAAGTATAGTTAAAAACAATTTTAAGATATGTGAGAATTCTCACATACAAATTTTTATTCTCCCAAGCTTTTAGCAGAATCGTGTAAATTCTGCTTCCGTTTCAATCAAAGCACAGTCGCCTTGGCCACAAACCAGCATATCTTTGTGTTTGTGCATAAGCTAAATAGCATCGTAACGTTTATCCCTATTTTGGATTTTCCCTTCATCATCAGGAAAATCCCTATGAAATTGTGACATTTCTCACAGCATCACCATGTGATCCTCTTCAAAATTTTGTTCCATGCATTTACATATTTTTAATGATCATTTCTAAGAAAAAAACTTGATGAAGCGGATTCGTGATTATTTGTCTACCTAGCGCTTCCCAGAAATATTGATAAACTTTACAACATAGGATCAATTATGATTTCAGCTGATGATTTAAAAACAAAAGGCATTGCTTGCCTGGAAGAAAATTTGGCAGATAAAGCACAAGATTTTATCGCAGCTAGTGAAAAGCAATGTTTTGTCGTGATGACGTTAGAGCAATACTACTATTTGCGGGAAATGGAAATGCAAGCGGCGCTTTATCAAGTAAAGCAGAACAGGTCGTACGGTCGATGTAGTAATAATGCATTCGATCAGTATGCCGACAACCTCTGACTAAGCGCTACGTTGATTCATTATCGAAAGCTTACTATCTTTTTCCACGCAGCGGTTTGGAATTCTGGCTGACACTTTTTGTTTTACCTTGAGAAATTTATGCTTTCTCAGAACGAATATTTATTTGCCGCGCTAAATGTAATAAGGAATTTTCATAATCATTGTCATCAGAAACTACTCGCCAAGCAGCCGGTGTGGAAACATTGACGAATTATCATCATAAAACAGAGTTTGACAAGTCGACGTAACACTGGGTATGTTAGCTCCTCTTCTATGTTTATAGGAATGAACTGTGATGCATGCGGCAAAACATAGAACGAAGCATCTTTTGTATCTTTCGTACATTAGAATTCAATAAAACTGCTAATTGGAGTGATAAAATGAAAAAATTAGAAACAAAATTATTGCTGGCAATGTTGATGGCAATTCCGATTTTGGTTGGCTGCGGGACCGGTAGAGATTACACTCCTCCTGCAGACGCTTCTGGTGAACAAATCTTCAGTACAGCTTGCACAGAGTGCCACAAACCTTTAAGTGCTAATGTTGCGATGATATTAAGTGAGAAAGTTGCCAATAAAGAAGCAATTATTCAAAAATTTCAATCTGGCAGCATGAGAATGCCGGCATTTAAAAATATTCAAGGGGAATCGGCAGATCGTTTAGCAGAATATATCTTGGCTAATAGTCAAGTTAATAAGTAATTTTTTGCCTGAGAATTTCGATAAATTCTCAGGTGCCGTTCCCAAAACGAGAAATTTTTTTTCTAATGACTGGTACGCAGGTAATTATCAAAAACTGCACAAATATTACTTATCAGTAGTTGTCCCTTTGGCGTAACAACGATCTCGTCATCATTCAGAGCTATTAATCCGGCTCGTGCATACGCTGCAAGTTCTGTTAATTCTTTTGAAAAATAATTTTTAAAATCAATAGGGAAAAAGGTTTCCACTGACTCGATTGAGAGCACCGAATGGCTAATTAGCGCTTGTATAACAGAACGCCGCATTAAATCATCACTATTCAATTCAATACCACGCCATACTGGGAGTATATTGCGTTCTAATTTGCTGCAATAGTCTCTCAGATTATAGGTATTTTGATTTAACATGGGCCCAGTGCAGCCAACACTTGAAATACCTAGTCCGACACAGCAATTTTCAGGATAAAGTGAGTAACCTTGCATGCCATAATGGCGGCTGCCTTGACGCTTTGCATTTACTAATGGATCCTCGCTTTTAACGAAGAGCCCCATTCCAATATAAATATAACCCGCATCGGTTAAATTAGCGTGGGCAAACAGCAACATCTCGCATTTGAGATTCTCGCTCGGCGAATCTTTTAAGTTAATGCTTTTTTGTAATTTTGGCTGTGATGATTGATGGTGATAACTCAATAAATTGATTTGATGAGGATCGGCAGCAATGATTTTTTCCACTATATATGCAAAATCTTCCAAATCTTGGTTAGGTAGTCCGTAAAACAATTCAATTCTGATTGTTTTGAAACCACTATGATGTGCATCACGGATAGCGAGTAGCGCTTTATTTTTAATCTGAGAATTGCGCGCTGATCGATGCATGTGTTGATCAAAATCCTGCACAACGATTACTATAAAGTTAAAACCCATTTCTCTTAATGCTGGAACAAAATGCTTAGAAATCTGCCTTGAATCAATCTCGATGCAATACTTTCCATCTTTCATTAAGTTAAAATTTTGATCTATAGTGCGAATAATGCTATTTAATTGCGCATGATTAAATAAAACTGGAGCGCCACCGAAATATAATTGCTCAACGATTGGAGCGTCTTTGAATAATTGACCCTGAAGTTCTATTTCACGCAACAGGTACCTACAATACTTTTTGGCGCTATCTTCATCAGCGGACTTAATCTGATTAAGATAGCAGTAATAGCGCAGAGAAAGATCAAATGGAAGATGAATATATAATGACGATGTCCGGCAGAAACGCCCCGTTTTATGATGACCAAGCCAAGTTGAATAAGCATGTGAGTCAAATGCTTCCGTAAAATATCTGATCTCAGGGTACACTCGATAGCTCGCGTCATAATACCCAAAACGGCGAATAAGATCAGGGTCAATTTGAAAAAAATCAGAAACTAACATTAGATGCACTAAGATTTATTTACCATATGAGAAAATGAATTCTTGAGTAAAATTAATATTTGATGCACTTCAATTGCATGTTGTTACTTGCATCCACACTTCTTTTTATGCTTTAAATAAAAAGAATTTCCACTTAATTTAATAATGCCGGTAAAATTATGAGCAAATTATGAAAAATAGCTTTGACTCAGATCAATCGAAGCATTGATAAATAATTTTAATTTGGAAAAATACCGTGTCATTACAAACTTTGCTGAATAGTCACCATGATATTTCACACATAAAATCAAGTTGTGCAACATGCAGTTTGCGTGAGCTATGTTTGCCGGTTGGTCTAAATGAAGAAGAAATACGAGTACTCGGTGATATAGCCAGTCATAAACGAAAAATTTCACGAAGCGGATATTTGTATCGCGCAGGGTCAAAATTCCAATCGTTATTTGCGATCCGTAGTGGTTTTTTTAAAACATGTATACTTGAGCAAGATGGTCGGCAACAAGTAACCGGTTTTCACATGACGGGAGAATTGCTAGGGTTGGATGCTATTAGCACAGAAATGCATACTTGCGATGCCGTTGCGCTGGAGGATAGTGAAGTATGTGAGATTCCATTTGCAAAATTAGAGGAAATTAGCCGCACTATTCCTTCTCTGATGCATCATTTTCATAAAATAATGAGCCGAGAAATAGTGCGAGATCATGGTGTAATGCTGCTTCTTGGCAGTATGAAAGCTGAAGAAAGATTAGCAACCTTTTTACTTAATTTATCGCGTAGATTTGTGATGCGTGGCTATTCTGAATACAATTTCAATTTACGCATGACAAGAGAAGAAATAGGCAGCTACCTTGGACTTAAATTGGAAACAGTTAGCCGGGCTTTTTCCAAACTTCAGGATGAAAATATTATAACGATTGATAATAAGCATGTGCAAATCAATGACATCGTTCGTTTGAAAATAAAAATGGGTAATTCAACCTGCATCACTTAAGTAATTTTTATATTTTATTTTAAAGATCTAAATAAGTCCTATGCTAGGAAATAGCTGTATTGAATATTACTTTCCGGTCTATCTGATTTATCTCTTTCCTCACTTTCCTTAAGCAAAATTTTAATATTTAGTAGCATCCACTTTATTGGATGAATACAGCGTTGTGAACGCTAACTTGATTAAGAGGCCGGAAATACTGTTATAATTAGAAAATAATTTATTTTGCAGCGAAGTCTGTAGCTTAAATTAAATACGCACATTCGTATATACTTAACATTCCATTATGTGTTATTGATATGAGTGGAGGCTCAATCCTTAAGGAGAATTTATGTCTGTAACCATGCGCCAAATGCTAGAGGCAGGTGTTCATTTTGGACATCAAACGCGCTTCTGGAATCCTAAAATGGCCCCGTATATATTTGGCCATCGCAACAAGATCCATATCATCAATCTCGAGAATACCTTAACACTGTATGAAGAGGCCATGAAATATGTGCGTCAGCTATCCGCAAACAAAGGTGTCATTTTATTTGTCGGTACTAAACGGCAGGCTCGTGACATTGTTCGTGAGGAAGCAATGCGCTGCAGTTCCCCTTATGTAGATCAGCGCTGGCTGGGAGGAATGCTGACAAATTTCAAAACAATTAAGCAATCGATTAAGCGCTTACAAGAAATGGAAGTCATGATGCAAGACGGCACTCTTGAAAAGTTAGTAAAAAAAGAAGCGCTCGATCTCCAAAGGCAATTAGACAAACTAAACAAGAGCCTTGGTGGTATTAAGGATATGAAAGGTCTGCCAGACGCTTTATTTGTAATCGACGTAGGCTATCAAAAAGGTGCTATCACCGAAGCAAGAAAACTTGGTATTCCTGTCATTGGAGTAGTTGACACCAATCATAATCCGGATGGGTTGCAGTATATTATTCCAGGAAATGATGACTCAAGCAGAGCTATTCGTCTCTATGCTCGCGGTGTAGCTGATGCTGTATTGGAAGGGCGTAACCTGGCTGTCCAGGAAATTATCGAAATGGGTAACGCCGAGATACAAGAATAAACAAAATAATTGAATTGCTTTAAGGCATTAGTTGTGAGGAATACTGATATTACATTTTAGAAATTGCTTGTTTCAGCTTGAGCTATTACAACGTACGTAGTTTTGTGAATTACGCTTTTTCTATTTGGTAAAGACAGATATCCTGTTTATAAATATATTTTTATCAGGAGTAGGGTACATGGCGGAAATTACCGCAAGTATGGTAAAAGAATTGCGTGAGATGACAGGGCTCGGCATGATGGAATGCAAAAAAGCCTTATCTGAAACTGCAGGCGATATGAAGGCCGCTGAGGATTTATTAAGAATTAAAAGTGGAGCCAAAGCGAGCAAAGCAGCAGGGCGAATTGCAGCAGAAGGTGTGATTGGCGTTTACCTATCAGCTGATAGTCAATGCGGCGCCCTAGTTGAAGTTAATTGTGAAACGGATTTTGTAGCAAAAAATGATGACATCATCAATTTTTCCAAGACCCTGGCGGAACTCGTGGCAGTTAAAAACTTAACTGATATTGCAGCGTTAAGCGATGCTCCGCTCGCACCTGGTGAAACTGTCGAATCAACCCGTAAAGCATTAGTAATGAAGTTAGGAGAAAATATTAGCATTCGCCGTTGCGCACGCCACGCAACTGAGGGCCGGTTAGCCTCTTATCTTCATGGTACTAAAATTGGAGTAATTGTCGATTACACAAGTAATGATGACGCACTGGGCAAAGATATTGCCATGCACATTGCAGCCAGTAAACCAGTGTGCGTTTCTAAAGATCAAGTGTCAAACGAAGTGCTCGAACACGAGCGGCAAATTTTTACCGCTCAAGCAGCGGAGAGCGGTAAGCCGGCAAATATTATTGAAAAAATGGTTGATGGCCGTATCGCGAAGTATCTGGCTGAAATAACATTATTGGGTCAACCATTTGTCAAAGATCCGGAACAAACAGTTGAACAGTTATTGGCAAAAAAATCTGCCAAGGTTGCGGGTTTTACCATGTTTGTTGTAGGCGAAGGTATTGAAAAAAAATCTGAAAACTTCGCTGAAGAAGTAAAAGCACAGATGGGACAATTATAGTATTGCGTAGAATAAAGCCCTCACAGTTCTATTCTCCATGACCGAAATAGCCTACAAACGTATTTTACTCAAGCTCTCTGGCGAAGCCTTAATGGGTGAGGATAAGTACGGTATCAATCACACGGTGATGGGAAGAATCGTTGCTGAAATTTTAGAGATTAGCAAGTTGGGTGTTGAAATTGCAATAGTTGTAGGTGGCGGTAATATTTTTCGTGGTATGAAGTCAGCAAATGACGGACTTGAACGCGTTACTGCGGATTATATGGGTATGCTGGCCACAGTTATGAATGCCCTAGCATTACAAGACGCTATGAAACTAGTCGGATTAGTTCCGCGTATTCAATCAGCTTTACACATCGAACAAGTAGTGGAACCCTACATCAGAGGCAAAGCAATACGCTATCTCAAAGATAGAAAGGTTGTAATTTTTGCAGCAGGAACCGGCAATCCTTTTTTTACAACGGATACGGCTGCAGCATTACGTGGTATGGAGATGAATGTCGACATCATGCTGAAGGCTACCAAAGTAGATGGTATTTATACGAGTGATCCAAAAATTAATCCGGAAGCGACACGTTTTGGGAAACTATCTTTTGATGAAGCAATTGCCAAGAATTTGCAAGTAATGGATGCAACCGCATTGACGCTATGCCGTGATCAGAAATTACCATTAAACGTGTTTAGTATTTTTAAGGCCGGGGCACTTAAACGTATAATACTTGGAGAAGATGAAGGAACTTTAGTAACAATCTAATCCAAAGATTCACAGTCTCTTGAAACAACAGTATAAAGGGATAAATATTATGATTGCCGATGTAAAAAAATCCGCTGAACAGAAAATGCAAAAAAGTCTCGAAGCATTAAAAGTGGATTTGAGCAAAGTAAGGAGTGGACGAGCGCATACTGGTTTCCTTGATCATATTACCGTTGATTATTACGGTGCCGCAACACCTATTAATCAGGTGGCCAATATTAATCTGATTGATTCACGAACGATTGGCGTTGTTCCTTGGGACAAAAAAATGGCTAATGCGATTGAGAAAGCAATCCGTGAATCAGATTTGGGTTTAAATCCAATGCCAATCGGCGAAACTATCCGTGTACCGATGCCCGCTCTCACAGAAGAACGGCGTCGCGAACTTATTAAAGTGGTCAAACAAGAAGGTGAAGCTGTTCGTGTTGCAATGCGGAATATACGTCGGGATGCCAACGCTCACCTTAAAGAATTATTGAAATCCAAAGAAATATCTGAAGATGATGAGCGACGCGGTCAAGATGACATCCAGAAATTGACTGATCGCTATGTCATTGAAATCGATAAAGTTTTGCAAATCAAAGAAACTGAGTTGATGGCTGTTTAATATGCCTCAAGGTCAAAGTTCAACTCGAGAAATACCTGAAACTGGCTCGATACCAAAGCATATTGCCATTATCATGGATGGAAACGGCCGATGGGCCAGGAAGCGCTTTATGCCACGTATGGCAGGGCATCAGCAAGGTGTCGAAACTGTCCGAGGTGTTATAAAGGCGTGTATAGAGCAAAATGTTGCATATCTTACGCTGTTTGCTTTTAGCAGTGAGAATTGGCGCCGGCCTGCCGATGAAGTTTCATATCTGATGCAGCTTTTTACCGGCGCGTTGGAACAAGAAATCGGCAAGCTTCATGAAAACGGAATTCGATTCAAAGTAATCGGCGATTTGTCAAAATTTGATCATAAAATCATTGAGTTCATTAATACCGGTGAGGAATTAACTGCGCAAAATACGCGATTAACATTTACCATTGCTGCTAACTATGGTGGACGGTGGGATATCATGCAAGCCATACGAAAAATGATGACGCAGTCACCCGATCTTCCGCTTAACTTCGAAGAAGAAAACCTAGCACAGCACCTTGCGCTAAGCTATGCTCCCGAACCAGACTTGTTTATTCGCACGGGCGGAGAATATCGCATCAGTAATTTTTTACTGTGGCAGCTTGCGTATACTGAATTGTATTTTACTAATACGTTATGGCCTGATTTCAATGAACAGGAACTGGGGCTTGCCATCCAAGCTTATCAGCAACGAGAGCGACGGTTTGGCCGCACTAGTGAACAGCTTCAAATAGCAATCTCTGCTGAAAGATAAGAAAAGCCAACTCTATGCTAAGAGCCCGTGTATTGACAGTAGTTATTATTTTGCCTTTATTTTTATCCGCTTTATTTTACTTGCAAGATATTTTCTGGTTAGCTTTATTGCTGATATTAGCTGTTATCGGTGCCCGGGAATGGAGCAGATTAGCACAGCTCTCAGTGAAAAATACTATAGCTTTTATGTTATTGACAGTAATAATTGGAGGTGAATTATTATTTCTCCTGCGTGAATCTGCACAAGTTAGCGCTTATTCCACTGACATTATAGGGATATATATTCTGTCAGTTATTTTTTGGATAGCCGGCGTCCCCATTTTTCTAAAAAAAAATTATACGATTAAGAATCCATATATTTGGATGCTTACTGGTTGGATAGTATTGCTGCCCACATGTCTCGCACTGTATCAGTTACGTGTTATTAATCCGATGCTACTGTTGGGTTTCATGGCAACTCTATGGATATCCGATACTGCAGCCTACTTCACCGGACGAGCTTTAGGGAAACACAAACTCGCTTACACAATCAGTCCCAATAAAACTTGGGAGGGTGCCATCGGTGCCATAATTGCTGTATTGGCATATAGCCTTGCTTGGAGTTTTTGGGTGACTGAAGAATCCCTGTTAATGGCGTTGGTACCGTTGTTGATTATAATGGCTATACTGGGAATTATTGGGGATTTATACGAATCAATGTTAAAACGGCAGGCGGGCATAAAAGATAGCGGTAACATTTTGCCTGGTCATGGTGGAATCCTTGATCGAATTGACGCGTTGACTTCATCCTTGCCACTTGCTGCTTTGGCATTACTTATTTATTACACACCTTGACCATGAGCACCGTCCGTCAAATAGCAATACTCGGATCTACCGGTAGTATCGGAGAGAGTACACTGGATGTTATCGCGCGTCATCCTGACCGGTTTCAAGCTTTCGCTCTGACTGCCAACAATAATACTGAAAAAATGCTATCGCAATGTCAGCGCTTTCAACCGCGCTATGCGGTAATGCTCGATCCAGAAAGCGCCAGACAACTGGCTGACGGCATACAAGCTGCCGGCCTCAATACTGAGGTATTCTCAGGAATTGAATCACTAGAAAGAGTAGCTTCACATGCCGAAGTCGATGCAGTAATGGCTGCCATTGTCGGTGCTGCAGGCATTCGTCCAGCTTTTGCCGCGGCACGCGCGGGAAAACTCATATTACTTGCCAACAAAGAAACGTTAGTGATGGCCGGGCGAATTTTTATGGATCTGGTAAAGCAGAATAATGCTACGCTGTTACCCATCGATAGTGAGCATAATGCGATTTACCAATCTTTGCCACATCATTTCAGTGGTAATTTAGCAGCGTCAGGTGTTAGCCACATTTTACTTACCGCATCTGGAGGTCCATTTCGATGTGCGCCTTTAGCTTCACTTGAAGAAGTAACGCCTGAACAAGCATGTGCGCATCCTAATTGGGATATGGGACAGAAAATTTCGGTTGATTCGGCAACTATGATGAATAAAGGATTAGAAGTCATTGAAGCGCATTGGCTGTTTGATGCTCCTCCTGAGAAAATTCAAGTAGTGGTTCATCCGCAAAGCGTAATTCACTCAATGGTTGCCTATGTGGATGGTTCAGTCATAGCGCAATTGGGTAATCCAGATATGCGTACTCCAATCGCGCACGCAATGGGTTATCCGGAACGCATCGAAAGTGGTGTGCCCGCTTTGGATATGTTCAAAATTGGCCATCTTGATTTTGAAGAGCCGGATTTCAAGAAATTTCCCTGTTTGGAGTTGGCCTATAAAGCACTTGCAGCCGGTGATAATATGCCAGCAGTACTCAATGCCGCTAATGAAGTGGCAGTAGAGTCATTTCTCAGCAAGCGCATGGCTTTCACAGCCATTCCCGAAATGATTAAATATGTCATGCAGGCCGTCCCTCAAAATGAAATCGATACACTGGAGGATGTACTAACCGCAGACAATCTGGCGCGTGTCAAGGCGAGAGAATGGCTAACGAGGTTACAATGAAAATGGCACGAAGTCACTCAACAAATTGGAACCATGTTCAATTTTTACTAATTAATGATAGTATCAATACACGTCCTAAACGGAATTACTGAATGTTAAGTATTGTGCAACTAAATCTTTTACCCAACTTGAGTCGCAGCAATTGATATGTCCATAACTTACACTATTCTTTCCTTTATTGTAGCGTTAGGCATATTGATCACATTTCATGAATTTGGTCATTATTTGATTGCCCGTTGGAATAACGTAAAAGTATTGCGATTCTGCATTGGTTTTGGTCAGCCTATCTTTCGTAAACGTTGGGGAAAAGACCAAACAGAATGGGTTATCGCCGCAATTCCCTTGGGTGGTTATGTCAAGATGCTGGATGAAAATGAAGGTAAAGTGGCGCCTGAAGATTTGCCGCGTGCATTTAACCGCCAGCCGGTAAATCGTCGTTTTGCCATTGTTGCCGCCGGTCCCATAGCCAATTTTTTGCTGGCCATTGTTTTATATTGGTTTCTTTTCATTTTAGGTGTAAGTGGCATGAAACCTGTATTGGGTCCTATCGAGCCGGATACACCAGCAGCGCAAGCTCAATTTGAGGCGGGGGAAACTATCGTCAGTATCGGGGATGAACCGATTGCGAGCTGGCAAGATGCACGCTGGTCTCTATTGCGGCATGCCATCGACCAGTCAGCAAATATCAAAATTCAAGCAGTCAATAAAAGTGGTGAAATTAATTGGCGTCAATTGAATTTAAGCCATATTGATCCCAATACGTTGAATGAAAATTTGCTTACTGTCATAGGATTCAATGGCTATCAACCTACGATAGAACCTGTGATTGCTCAAGTCATTGACGATGGCGTTGGTTATCATGCCGGCTTGCTACCCGGAGATGAAATTTTAGCAATCGATTCCCGTGAAATTCAAACCTGGCCAGAGCTTGTGCAAGAAATACGTACGAGTCCAGGACGAACACTGGAATTAGAGGTATTACGAGATAATCAAGTCATTCGATTTGAAATTACACCCGAAGCAATTACAGAAAACGGCAAACAAGTTGGTAGAATCGGCGTAGCACCCGTTATTAATCAAGCTGAATTGGATGAACTAATGATCACAATCAGCTACCCGCCGGGAACAGCATTTCAGAAAGCGCTTGTGAAAACTTGGGAAACAACTGTACTCACCCTTCAAATGCTATTTAAGATGATTACTGGCGATGTATCCTGGAAGAATGTCAGCGGGCCGATTTCAATTGCCGATTACGCAGGACAATCCGCGCAAATGGGATTAGTATCTTATTTGGCATTCCTTGCTTTGATCAGCGTCAGCATCGGTGTTTTGAATCTACTCCCTATCCCCGTTTTAGATGGCGGGCATCTCATGTATTATCTGATTGAGATGATCAGAGGATCTCCGCTTTCCGATGAAATTGTATTAATTGGTCAGAAGATCGGCCTCGTTATGCTGCTTACACTGATGACTTTCGCCATATATAACGATATTAGTCGCCTCATCACTGGTTAGATAATGAAATTTTTCAAGTTTTCAGTTGCACTTGTAAGTTTCTTTTTTGTATTTTCATCATGGGCCAGTGAACCTTTTGTAGTAAAAGATATTCGCGTTGAAGGGATTCAACGTACCGAAGCCGGCACGGTATTTAGCTATCTTCCCATTAAAGTTGGTGACTTATTTGATGAAGAGAAAGCTACAGAGTCAATCAAAGCGCTTTATGCAACGGGATTCTTTAAAGATGTAAGAATTAAATCCGAGAACGGGATTTTAATCGTAGAGGTCGATGAAAGGCCTGCTATTGCCGAGATTACGATTAATGGCGCCAAAGAGTTTGAAAAAGATAAGTTATTGGAAGGATTGAAGCAAGCGGGCATTTCGGAGTCTAGGATTTTCAGCCGCTCACTGCTGGAACGGGCTGAGTTGGAATTAAAACGTCAATATATTACCCGTGGAAAATATGCCGTCAAAATCACGACCACCACTACACCATTGGAACGAAACCGGGTAGGTATAAATTTTGACATCAATGAAGGCCGTACAGCGCGAATTAAAAGAATTAACTTTGTCGGTAACGAAAAATTTAAAGATAGTGAATTACGCGGACTGCTTGTTCTGCGAAAGCCTGATTTATTAAGCTGGTTTACCAAAAATGATCAATATTCGAAACAAAAACTAGCCGCAGATCTTGAAACTCTTCGCTCTTTTTATCTGGATCGCGGTTACCTGGAATTCAATATTGAATCCACGCAAGTATCAATCACCCCTGAATTGCGCGACATCTATATCACAATAAATGTCACCGAAGGCGCCCAATATACCGTATCCGACGTCAAAGTGGCTGGCGATCTCATTATCCCGGAAGAAGACATTCGTGAATTGATATTAATTAAAATCGGGCAAGTGTTTGCACGCGAGAAATTGACGGAATCCATTAAACTGATCACCGATCGATTAGGTGATGATGGTTATGCCTTTGCCAATGTCAACGCATCACCGGAGCTGGATTTGGAAAAGCGGCAAGCCGCCTTCACTTTTTTTATTGACCCAGGACGCAAGGTTTATATTCGCCATATCAATATTGAAGGAAATGATCGTACACGCGATGAGGTCATACGCCGGGAATTCCGCCAAATGGAAGGAGCCTGGTATTCCACCACAAAGATTAATCTCTCCAAACAACGCGTAGACAGGCTTGCCTTTTTTAACAAAGTTGATGTTGAAACACCCGCTGTGCCCAACAAAACCGACCAAGTCGATGTGAATGTCAAAGTCGAAGAAAGGCCGACTGGCTCAATTATGTTTGGTGCGGGCTACTCCGATCGGCAAGGTATCATTCTGAACGCATCAGTTTCTCAGAACAACATTTTCGGTACCGGCAATTTTTTTAGCCTGGATGCCAACAGAGGCGCTATTAATGAAGTTTACTCCGCGTCTTTTACTAACCCTTATTTTACTGTCGATGGCTTAAGCCTTGGGTTTGATGCCTACAAACGCGACTTGGATACGCGCGCGCTGACCCAATTTGGCGCCTTTAAAACCGAAACACTGGGCGCTGGCTTCCGGGTAGGGGTGCCGATTGCAGAAAATGATATTGTATCGCTGGGGTTAGCAGCCGAAAATACTTCGATTGGCACATTTGCCAATAGCCCGCAGCGATATATTGATTTTGTTAATGATTTTGGCAAAACTACCAATAATTTTCCGTTGACATTAAGCTGGGCTCGCGACCGGCGCGACAGTGCGATTTGGCCCACTTCCGGCACAACTCACCGGTTATTCGGCGAAGTCAGCGTACCCGGCGGAGATTTGAATTATTATAAAGTCAGCTATCATCAAAAATGGTACTTTCCCATTACCGATTTCTTCACGCTACTGCTGAATACCGAATTCGGTTACGGTGATGGTTACGGTGGCAAGGACTTGCCTTTTTTCAAAAACTTCTTTGCCGGCGGTAATAATTCAGTAAGAGGGTATGATTTGAATTCACTAGGCCCTCGCGATGATACCTTGCTGCCCGGTAACATTTCTGAAACCAATCGCAGACTGCTAGCAGTCGGTGCCAGCAAGCGTGTCGTCGGCAATATTGAATTGATGTTTCCGGTGCCATTCTTGAGAGAAGATCGTGCTTTTCGCTTAAGCTTATTTCTCGACGGTGGTACCACATTTAACAAGTTCCATGAACTTAACAACTTTATGCGTTACTCGGCTGGCTTTGCATTAACCTGGGTTTCACCCATGGGGCCGTTGAAAGTCAGTATTGCCGAACCCTTGAACGATGTGCCTGCCGATAATTTACAGCGCTTCCAGTTTATGTTCGGGCAACAATTTTAACGCTATCGAGGCTTGCCAGATGATGCTATTGCGATTCATTAATGGACTATGGAATGGCATGGTAAAGGTTTTGATAACCATGATGTTAGTAGCTGGATGGAATAGTGTGCCAGCCGGTGACATCAAGATTGGTGTAGTCAATACCGAAAAAATACTGCGCGAATC
Organism: Nitrosomonas sp.; assembly: GCA_008015565.1. GTDB lineage: Bacteria > Pseudomonadota > Gammaproteobacteria > Burkholderiales > Nitrosomonadaceae > Nitrosomonas. Next base: position 14,132 of record SSFV01000033.1, read on the forward strand.
GCAGCCGGCTATCCAGGCACAGAATAAAATTGAACAAGAGTTTATACCGCGCGACGAAGATATCAAGAAAATTGCTTTGCAGGCTAAGGCACTCCAGGAGAAGCTGGAAAAAAACGGTGCCAGCATGGAAGAAACGGAGCGGCGAAATATGGAAAGAAATCTGGCTAATCTGAGCCGGGATTATCAGCGTGCGCAGAAACAAATGCGTGAAGATTTAAGTGCGCGTCAAAATGAAGAATACGGCATCATTTTGGATCGCACCAATCGCGCGATCAATAAAATTGCCGAAATAGAACAATATGATTTGATCTTGCAACTGCAAGATTCAGTATATCGAAGTCAACGCATCGATATTACAGACAAGGTCATTAAAGAACTCAATAAAGAATAATCCAAAACCTGAGCATCCCTTCTTTCATAAAATGGATGTAATTAAAGGAAAACTCTATGAACACCATGAATATTCACGAAATCTTGAAGTACCTGCCACACCGTTACCCGCTATTGCTGGTTGATAGAGTTATTTCACTCGAGCAAGGCAAAGATATCGTTGCTTTAAAAAATGTCTCCATCAATGAACCTTTTTTTGCCGGGCATTTCCCACATCATCCCGTTATGCCGGGTGTGCTGATCGTTGAAGCCTTAGCGCAGGCGGCTGCGCTGTTAACGCTAAAAACCGAGAATGCCGTCAACAAAACCGATTCAGTTTATTATTTTGTCGGAATCGATGGCGTTCGCTTTAAGAAGCCTGTAATGGCCGGCGATCAACTTATTCTCAAAGTCGCTATCGAGCGCCAGATTAAAGGACTGTGGAAATATTCCGCACGTGCCGAGGTAGACGATCAATTGGTTACCGAAGCGCAACTGATGTGTACCGCCCGCCCGGTCTAACCCGCCCTGATCCGATTGCAATTGCGATCAATCCGCGATAGCACACCAACAATCTGCGGTGTCGATGAAGCAGGCCGCGGTCCACTTGCCGGTCCGGTATATGCGGCGTGCGTAATACTGAACCCGGCACGTGCGATTCTAGGCTTAGCGGATTCCAAGCAATTAAGCGAAAGACAGCGCGACATCTTTGCATTTGAAATCAAACAACACGCTATCGCATGGGCGGTTGCTTCGGCATCAGTGCAAGAAATCGATCAAATCAATATCTTGCAAGCAAGCTTGCTTGCCATGCAACGTGCGGTGGAAAGTCTCTTAATCCGCCCGCAACTAGTTCTTGTCGATGGTAAGCACAGCCCTCACTTCATCTGCCCGGCTCGAACAATCGTCAATGGGGACAGCCTGGTACCCGAAATATCTGCCGCGTCAATTCTCGCCAAAACTGCACGCGATGCAGAAATGAAACGCTTACACACACTTTATCCACAGTACGGATTTGATCAACATAAAGGATATGCTACCAAAGCACATATCGCAGCACTACAACGACATGGTGCTAGCGATATACACCGGAAAAGTTTTGCACCGGTCAAAGCACTGAACAATTTCCAAGCCGATGTCAGCTAATTTTTATCCTCCGCTTATCCATCTGGATGACTATTTTCCGCTGGCTTCCTCAGTGATTTGAAGCTATCTTTGCAAGGCTCTATTTGCATAATTTGTGCAATTCTACCGATTCTAAATCACCACAAAATCCGCATTAGTCATGGCCAGCCCGCCGCTTAGGGTGGCAATCTGCTGCACTGCGCCAGCACCGTTACCATTTGCATCGTATAGTAACGCACCGGTCGAACTGTTATAAATGATGTGATCATTCGCATCCAAAGCATTGGCGCCAATCCTGAACTGTGCCGCAGGCAGCGTACCTACTGGCCCTAATGCCGCGAACACGGCGTTGTCAAGTTGGATGGTATCGTTCGCAACGTTATAGTCAGTGATGACATCGATATGACCGGTCGTCGTGAACTTGAAAAAATCATTTCCCGTTCCACCCGTCATGCGATTCGCACCTCTGCCGCCATCGAGCGTATCGCTTCCGGCTCCCCCATTCAATTGATTGGCGGCGTTGTTTCCAATCATGCTATTGTTCAACGAATTGCCGGTGCCATTGATCGTAGAAGTCCCCGTCAGCGTCAAATTTTCCACATTGGCAGGTAAGTTGTATGTCAGTCTGCTGCTGACCGTGTCCGTTCCTTCATTGACTTTTTCGTACACGACGTCGCCCGCATTTTCGACCAGGTACGTATCATTACCGGTGCCGCCCAGCATCGTATCCGCTCCCGACCAGCCAGCCAGCGTATCGTTGCCGGCATTACCCGCCAAAACGTTATTGGCAGCATTACCGGTCAAATTATCATTGAACGCGCTGCCAAGCAGGTTCTCTACATTTTTGATGGCATCCAATCCAGAACCGCCGGTATTTTGCTGCGTGACGATATTGAGATTGACGGTAATCGCTGCACCGGCCGTAGAGTAAGTCACGGTATCGTTATTCGATGCCGTGCCGGTTAACACATTGTTGCCCGCCGTAGCAGTGAGCAATGCTCCGGCACCTGAGGTAAAGCTTTTAGTGCCAATCAGCGGTGTTGCGGTACTGTCCGAAACACTCGCGTTCACGCTAAATGCGCCGGTAAAATTCGTTGCTGGCGTGAGTATCACGTTTGCCAGCAAAGCATTGACGTTAGCCACCGCACCGCTTGCTGTCCAGGTTGCCGTTGCAGCATTGTAAGTTGACGTTACAGCACCGGAGGTTCCCGTGCTCAAACTGCCGGCGGCAGCATTCGATAATTTCAATGTCGCAGTAACAGTCGTACTGTCGGGATCAATCACTACAATATCTTTCAGATTCAGCGGCGTGTTTTGGGTATATTTTTCGGCGATGGTTAAGTTACTGACATTTGGCGTATTGTTGTTGATGTAAAATCCACCGTAAGAACCAAAAAAGTGATAGCTGAAAAGAAATGTGGCATAGGCATCCAAATCGCCGTCACCGTCGATATCCACAAAGGTTTGATTGGTAACATGAGTACGATCAAAGCCTGTCGGTAAGCTGAAAGGAGCGCCACCGCCATCGGTAAATTGCGGATTGCTTGCCGTTCCCGTATTCCAGTATAAGCGCGTTGCATTGCTGCCGGTGAAAACTTCCTGGTCGCCATCTTTATCAATATCAGCAAAGGTCGGATTGCTACCATTCAAACCGAACGGATTGGTCTGTGGCGCCGCAAATATTGGATTAGTCTTTGTGCCGGTATTTCTGAAAAACAATGTGCTACCTGCGGCGTTACCGATAAATGCATCCAGGTCGCCATCTTTGTCGATATCAGTGAACGTCGGGGTCGATTCATTACCGGCATCTTTTAAACCGAACGGATTGGTTTGCGGCGCAGCAAAAACCGGATTGTTAATCGTTCCTGTGTTCCGGTAAAACAATGTATTACCGCTGGAATTACCGATAAAGGCATCCAAGTCCTTATCGCCGTCGATGTCAAAAAAGGCCGAACTGGAGAAACTTCCTACATCTGTCAAGCCAAATGGATTGGTCACGGCGGCAGCGAACGCGGGATTCTTGGCCGTTCCCGTATTTTCATAAAACCGCGTATTGCCGCCTTCATTAGCATAAAAATCACGCTCACCGACAAAAGCATCCATATCGCCATCGCCGTCGATATCGACAAAGGTCGGATCGGGACTGTACCCGACGTCGCCTAAACCGAATGTGTCGCCAAAAGCAAAAGAAGGCGTGTAACCAGCGCCTGCATTCTCAAAATAAAATGCGCCGTTGCTATTACCAATTAAAGCATCCTGATCACCATCATTATCCATATCGGCAAAAGCGGGTTGTGGATAGGTTCCGATATGACTTAAACCAAACGCATTCTCGCTGACTCGAAAAAATAGCGGATTACCGGCCGTGCCGATATTTCTATAAAAGAAAGTAGCCGCTCCAAACGTATAATGATTCGAACCGACAAAAGCATCCAAGTCGCCATCGCCATCGATATCGGCAAAAGTTGGACTGGAATTTCCATACACGCCATTTAAGCCAAATGGGTTGCTGACCGCTGCAGCGAATACCGGATTGCTAATTGTTCCGGTGTTTTTGAAAAAATACAGACCACCATCGTATTCCCCGATCATAGCATCCAGATCGCCATCACCATCGATATCAACAAAAGTAGGATCAACGCTAACTCCCACATTGCTTAAGCCAAATGGATTGATTATCGATGCAGCGAAAGCAGGATTGACGCTCGTGCCGGTGTTTCTAAAAAACAGCATATTCCCCGTGCTTTGTCCTACGAATGCATCCTCATCGCCATCATTATCGATATCAGCAAAAGCATAGTTGATTCCGCTACCGATATTCGTCAAACCGAACGGGTTAGTCTGGGGAGCGGCAAACGCAGGATTTGCAGCCGTTCCAGTATTTCTGGAGAAAAAAGTATTGCCACCGCTCCCCGCTCTAAAAGCGTCCAAGTCGCCGTCACCATCAATATCGACTAATTCCGAAAAACCACTTAAGCCAAATGGATTGGTAGCAGTAAGAACAAAAACTGGATCTGACATCTTGATTCTCCTAAGTTATTAAAGATTAGACTAATTTTCCAGCATTAGTGAGCGCCCGCTGTAAATACCCATGCAACTTCTGTTCAATAGGCTGTTGACGGTATTCAGGCAATACATACGATGATAATAATTCAACTTGTAACGCATTATTTTCCTGCCACGATTCGGCAACTGCGAAACCGATCATCTCGCCGTCAATTGAAGCCGATACGCCAAACAATTCACCGCGTTGCGGCATTGTGCGCCAGCGGTTACGCAAACTGGGCTGGGTCATGGATTCGTAAGCCAGAAGATTCTCGGGTGTTAAATTTAAAACCTTCTGATATTTAACTGCTGATTGTTCACCCTGCTCCAACTGCGAAGCACGCGGCACGCCCGGTTTCTGCACCGGTTGACTATGACCGGAACGGTTGAGGGCTGGCTTAGTCACGATGACGCCTCCCGAACCGGGAAAAGTGATCAAACGGTCAATGTCGTCATTCTGGAAACCCAGAGCTTTGGGCCGGGTTACGCCGGGTAGTACTACGACATCGAATAATTCTTCCACTACGCCATTGATGTAGAGCGTATGAAGCAAATTGCCCGTATTGAGATCAACAATCATCAGGCCGCACTGCGATGTCATGTTGTCATTCACAAGCCGCTGCTCCAAAGCCAGGCCCGTAAATACTTTCGAGCGTAGCTTCGATAACCCGACCAAGGCATAATTTTTCCAGAATGCCAAACCGCGTACAAAACCCGGGCAAAAAATAACCGGCACGAATTGACCGCTATCGAGAAAGCCAAACTCACCTTTTCCGGAATTGAGCAGCCACAATCTGTCTTGATACCAACGCGGTGAATGCGGCATGGATAAACCGGAAGCGATGATTTCATTAGAAGGAATATGTACCACCACGCCGCCATCCAAGCGGTAATCGCGCCAGCCAGCCGCTTCGTCGGTAATGCTGCAAGCGGTTACATAAGCGGGTTCACCATCTTGCAACGCCAAGCCATTTAAATGGCAGCGGTCTTCCGGCGCAAGTTTTGTGACAAAAGGCGGTTTCCATACCGGCGCAAAACTGTAACCTGCTTGTAATTTGCCAAGACAGCTGAACTGAGTATTAACAAACAAAATTTCCTGCTTATTTGTCACAGCCAGATCGTGAACATTCAGATCGCCAGTGGTATGTGACTGACTAGGCATATATAAACGATCGCAATCTTGATAGCGCTCGTCCGGCGCCAAACGATTCTCAAAATGCCAAATCTGATAGCGTGACGCCATGAAAAGTCGATCATAACTGGCATAAAGCCCCATCGGCTTGTCGAATAAGCGCTCATTGACGGCCAAACGGCCATTTTCTTTTCGTCCCACCAAAAACAATCGATTGGCCTGATAGGTTGTAAAAGCAAAACTGATCTGTTCGCTCCCCAACCATTGATAAAGATGATCAGATGCCTGCATGGTTACTGCTGGCGGGCTGCCGACCTCCGGTTGCTCTGCCAAAGGGTTACTCCCTATCATGTTGAAACGATATCGTCATGCGCATTTTGTCCGAGTAGCGGCCTAAAAACGCCATACTCTATAACTATTTACCCGTTTTGATCAAGCATCAAGTTGGAACTATTTTTCATATTCAGAAGAAAACGATTCTGAATAAATCGATATCAGGATAATAAGAAAAAATGCCATCACTAGGCAGCATGAGTTTTTAACTTTGTTGCGGCACGGTGGTGTATTTATCAATGACCGCTAGCGGTTAATGACCTGTATGGCTTTTATCAGAATACCGGGACGGCGAATTGAATCGTAAATCGGAGGTACTGCTTTATTGGTTTCAAAAAGCTCATAGACGGCTGTTTGAGCGCTGCGTACCGAATATTCCACGGTAAAAGCGCATTCATCAGGCAGCTCGGCAAACTGCCCGATAAAAGCGAAATTGCTGGCTCCCGCAGGTACGACATCAGGACGGTCTCCAGCCGCCCGCGGCATGAATGCGCTATCAATAAATGGCATGGCTGCCGGGATACACATAACCTTTCCGTTATTGGTAAACGGTTGCATGATTTCCTGGATTTTCAAGTGGTACCACAATTCTTGCAAAATTTCCGCGCCACTGCATGCCGACATTGTTTTTTGCACGTAATTGCCTTTGCGTTCCGGATATAATCCATATCCCCAGAAAATCTTTACAGACTCGGGCTGATCGGGGAAATGAGGCTGGTGAGCGATAACGATCGACATGAGCCAATTCGAATCGATCATCGTGACTAACCCGCCTGTGCCATCGACATTCCCGCTAAACGTTTGCATATGATTATGAAAAGTGGCGTCTTGTAATGTGACCGTAAACGAATACCATTTTTGCAATTCGATATGATCACTGAACACGCCAGGATTGCCAAATTCTTTATTTTTATTGGCAATACGCTGCCACAACATCCAGCTTGCGGAAGATGATTTTTCTTTCAATACCGGCGAGGTTGTCCAGGTACCCTGACTGGTGCTATCGGTAATTGAGCCATTGGTAATCAAAACAACATCGTTGCTACCCAAAGCCACCTTGCTTGCCTGACCATCGGAATGAAGCAGGTGTATGGCCGTTGCGGTTTTTTTATCTGCCTGAAATTCAAAATCGATATCGGCCACTCGGGTTCGCAACTGAAAGCGGACGCCGTTTTGTTGCAAATAGCGTTGCAGTGGAACAATGACTGAGTGATACTGGTTATAGCGGGTGCGCATTATGCCGCCTAAATACCCCAAGCCTTCTACCAGATGTATGAAGCGCCGCAGATAACGGCGCATTTCCGCGAGCGAGCTCCAACGCTGGAAGGCAAACATAGATGTCCACAAATACCAGAAAGTGGTAGAAAAAAATGCGGTTGAAAACCAGTCCTCGATTTTCATATTGGCTAAACGGTGTTCCGTTGTCAGAATCAGTTGCAGTAAATTTATTTTATCGCGAAGGGACAAGCCTAAGCGGGTAGTGTCAATTTTTTCACCGTTCTTGAGCAATCGTGCCTTGGCATTGGATACATAACGTCGGCTGAAAGCAAAGGATTCTTCCGTGACGGAAACATTGGGGTCATCGTAAGAAGGGATATGCGAAAGCATATCCCAATAACATACATAATGCGCTTCGTGCATTCTGCCGCCACGAATCACATAGCCCTGCTCCGCATTGCCAGAGCCATCGCAAGCGCCACCTATGACTGAATCCTGCTCCAGAATGTGAATATTTTTACCGCTCACACCCGCATCGTTTAAGAGAAAGTAGGCGCTAGCCAATGTGGCGATACCGCTGCCAACCAAGTAAATTGTGGAATCTTCCGCTGGTTTTCGTTTCATTTCATTCAAATGAGCAGACAAGTCAGAATTACGATTGCCGGAAATTAATGAATCATTCCTGAACAATGTTACTTACAGGTTCATGCAATAGCAAGAAAATGGATTAGCCCCCGCATTTATGAGTGGTTTTGCAGGGAAGATCTCATGGATCGGAGTTGCAATTATGAAAAATTGATAATATTTCCAGGCATTCCGCCATTTCTAAGTTCACTATTGCAAACTAAAGAAACAAAGCGCATGATGAAAAAAGGATTGGCTCACTAATCCTTCAGCTCAAGCAGTTTAAATCACTAATCAAGAAAACCTGGCTAATCGCTAGATATCTGTTGAAAAGGGAGTTAAACATCATGCATACACTCTTCACTCTATTCGTTGTTTTTTTTATCTCTTTAGTAGTGTCTGGCTGTAAAGATAACCAGCCGGCGCCGCCGCAAGAAACGATTTGCGGCACGATTCAGGGGTTGGCGTGCGCAGATAAGCAGTACTGCGACTTTGGGGTTGGTCAATGCAACGTTGCCGATGCGCAAGGCATTTGTAAAACTAAACCCGAAATATGTACAAAAGAGTACAAGCCGGTTTGCGGCTGCGACGGTAAAACTTATGGCAATGCCTGTGAAGCAGCAGCAGCGGGTATGTCCATTGATCATCCTGGGGAATGTAAAGCTACGCCTCAAGCATGTGGTGGAATCGCAGGTATTCAATGCCCGGATGGGCAGACTTGTATCGATGATTCTGCTGACGACTGCAACCCTGCACAAGGGGGAGCGGATTGTCCAGGAATATGTAAAGTCGAATAGATTATTGTGGCACGCGGGGAAAAAGTACGCTAGGAAATAAGCGCTTGAATTTTTCTGACATCATCAGAAATGAGACGCATTAGTCCAGGATGAAGCGAGGTTGACGTGGTTAATGCGGCTGACTAAGCATACTTTTTATGTTTATGAGTACCTTTCTGAAAAGGAGATGTAGATCATGAATGTAAGGCATATATACCTCAAAATCGAAGCAATCCCAAACTACAGTCCCGTTGCGCCTGATGATGCGGAACATCACAAGCACCGTCTTGATTGCATGAGAAACATGGAGCATGCCGACACGACGATTCCCCAAATGGAAGTGGAGCGCCGTTCATTGGATGCCCTGGTTTATCGCGAATACCTTGATGCCGCCTACACTGTCATAAAAAACGCGCCGCTCATTGCGGCGGACATCAATGAGCCCCGTGTCGAACGGAGAATTCCCGGCACAGTCATCTATACACAACCCGGGGAGAGGCTTTATATCCATGTACTCAATGGCGACAGCAAGCCCCGCAGCTTTCATGTGCACGGTCTGCATTATGGCATAGACTCAGATGGCGCTTGGCCTTTTGGCGTGCAGGAACAGGATGGACCCAATCGTAGCGACGCGATTTGTCCCGGTGATCAGTGGTGTTATATCTTTGATGTGAAAGAAGATACCATTGGCGCATGGCCTTTTCACGACCATCACATGCATATCGAAGAGGCCGTAAAGCGTGGACTGTTCGGTGGCATCGTGGTTCGTGATCCTCATTGCGATAAGGCAGACCTTGAAGTACCCATTTTTTTTCACCGCCTAACCGCAAAAGTCGGCAATGCGCTTTTCGATAGTGGTTCGCTTGATGCAGGCGATTTATTTACATTTACTTTCAATCAGGAAGGCACGTTCGAGTACTATTGCCGTTTCCATCCTATGCAAGGGCGCGTACGTGTCACCGCGGCCGGCCCTCTAACCGCCACGATTAATATTCTGGATACGCCGGCACGCTTCGAACTTGATGATATAACCGTTGGCGCAGGTGCTGTAGTCACTTGGAATCATGCAGGCAATCAACCCCATACTGTAACCGAGCGCAGCGGCGCCGGGCTGGAATCATATGCCATCAACGGGCGCACATTCGCGGGAAATACGCCTACCATCGTGGCTAAATGCGGAACTCGCGTGCGCTGGTATGTCTTCAATCTGGATTTGGGCATGTTATGGCACAATTTCCATTTACATGGACAACGCTGGCGATGGGACAATGAATGGATCGATACCCGTTCATTCGGACCCGCCGAGTCTTTTGTCGCCGATACCATCGTACCGCCAGTCATTCTTATGCCTTTGCCGCTTGACTGTGCGTGTAAACCGCATGAGGGGGACACGCACTCTCATTCATCCCCGACTGAGGAGGAAGGCGAACATGACGCGTCCCATCGCGGATCCGAAGCGAACCATCCCACCGCGTTGAAAACTTCGTCTAAGCAATCTGCCCATTCCTCCTTGTCGTCATCCGATCATAAACAGGAATATCCATCGAACGATGCTTGTTCCGATCAATATGGAAAAAAACGCAAGAAATATCGCTTGCAAGGTGATTTCCTGATTCACTGCCATGTCGAGATGCACATGATGGAGGGCATGGTGGCGGTGCTGCGCGCCACACAGGAAGTCGAGCTAAGCGATGAGGAACTGAAGCGGATCTGTTACCAATTGCCGACCGTGCATGCGCATCAATGCCCAGAAGTCGATCATCACCCTTGCGGCGGGAACGGCCAGGACAGCTGGGAACTGCTGAATCCATCACCGATTTTCGTGGTTCACGGCGCGCTATTGAACACAGGCCATGTATTGCTCTTCTCAGGAGCAACAGAAAGCCTTGATCAGGTTGCGTATCCGCTCGAAGCCCGTGTATGGGACCCTGCAACCAAGCAGATTATGCCGGGCATCATTACTTTGCCGGAAGATCTATTCTGTAGCGGACATACTTTTTTAAATGATGGCCGTTTGCTTGTGATCGGCGGAGACACAACCCCAACTGGTCAAGGACATAGCAACAATCGCTGTTATATCTATACGCCTAATGCAGCGAATCCCGATAGTGGTACGTTTGGTCCAGCTGCCAGCATGGCCAATGCGCGGTGGTATCCGACCGCGGTGAGTCTCAGTGATGGGCGCATACTTGCTTTCTCAGGCGGACACCCGGTTGCGGCCCAAGTCGAAGTGTTCGGCGGCGGAGCTTGGGCACCGCTCGCGGGGGCAAACCGTTTATTCGATGAATTGTATCCCGGCATGCACCTGCTTCCTTCTGGAGAAATTTTCTATACCCGCGCCGGTTGGGCTGGCGCAAATGGAACTCAGACCGCTTACCTGACCATGACTGGGCCAAATAGCGGTAACTGGACTGATTACGGACAGCAACAATTTTATGACCGCCAGGAAGGCATGAGCCTGCTCATGCTCGATACGACCGTAAATCCAGTGCGTACGCACTTGTATGTTTTCGGCGGCGGCGTATCCGGCCCCGCCACGGCACGCAATAATGCGACCGCTGAAGTAATCGAATTCAATGGCGGCATAGCGGGTGCAGCATGGACGCGTATTGTGGACATGAATTTTGGCCGTACGAATGTCAATGCCGTGGTACTACCCACCGGTAAAATACTTATCATCGGCGGTCACAGCAATGGTCAAAAATGGTCACCGACACCCGTACTGGAAACAGAAATCTATGACCCGGCCATGAATGCATGGACAGTGGGCGCACCACTGAATTTCCCGCGTCAGTATCATTCAGTGTGCATTTTGCTGCCGGATGGAAAAGTTCTCGCGGCAGGAGGGGTTGCGCCGGGCACCGCGGATCCGGATCAACACTCGGTTGAGCTTTATTCACCGGGTTATCTTAGCTTGGGTGCACGTCCGGTTATAGCGAATGCGCCGCCCGCTGTCACGTATACGAGCATTTTTGTGATTGAAACGCCACAGGCAGCGGATATCAATGCGGTGGTGCTGATCGCACCCATTGCAGTGACACACCATACCGATGCTGGTCAGCGTTATATCAAATTGCCAATCAATTCACGCACCGCTACCACTCTGGAAACTACTGCTCCGGCGCATGGCAATATCGCGCCGCCAGGATACTACATGCTGTTCATAGTCGATAATCAGGGTGTACCGTCAGAAGCAAGTTTCATATTGATTTCTTAATGTTAGAAAGGGGGTGAACAAAGAAGCAAGATGGCAGTAATAAAACGTAAACCATGTCGCCTATGAGGCAAGGAGGCTTTATCATGAAAAAAAGCACATATCAATCACACGCCGAATCAAATTCCTATGTGGAAGGCACAGTGCAAATAGTTTCTCAACGGTCTGCCAGGTGCTTCTCCATGCTGCTCGGCCTAGGGTTTTGCTTCGGTCTCATCGCTCTGCAACAGATTGCACGAGCAGAATCGATGACCTACTCAGACACGATCAAAACGGAGTATCAATATGCTGCAAAAGTCGCTTGTTCGTTACTGCTACCGCATCAGGATGGCAGTTTGGCGCGAGGCACCTACCGTACCATCGTCAATATCCACAATCCTAGCAATAAAAAAATCACTATTGCAGCCAAAGTGGCGCTTGCAACTCAAATGGGATCCGAACCGGGGCCCTTTGATATTACGCCATTCAAGGGAATTACTCTGCAACCGGATGGCGCAGTCGGGGTAAATTGCTTTGATGTTGCAGGGTACTTTTGTCCGATTGATGGCGTGTGTGTGGATTTCGCATTTTTGGAAGGGTTTCTGGTAATAAAAAGCCCCATTGCATTGGATGTCGTGAGCGTATATACCGCCCGGCATACCGACGGAGATGTTGAATCGATCGATGTGGAAACGGTTAAATCACATAAGATTCGTGATATTGTCAAACTGGGATCAGCACAACCATCCAAGCCAGGGGAAGGTAAACGCATCGATTATCCGCCCAAAGGAGGATCTGCCTACTATGATCAGAAACCCAAACAAATGTGTGGCGGGATTGCCGCTTTTCCATGCCCAGAAGGGATGAAATGTGTCGATGACCTCACAGATGATTGTGATCCGGCTAAAGGCGGTGCCGATTGTCCAGGTATATGTGTGAAGTAATTATAAGTATGCCTAAAATAGGTTATGCACGATGTAATAGCTGGTTATTCCTTGGTTTGTTGCGTTAGGAAAAGTGCCATGAAACCATTGATCATGTCGTTCGTAGGCATCATGATCGTAGCTGGAATGAGTTCCGCTGTCTTGTCACAGGAGCGTTTCGAGATGAAAAGCATGACTTGCCACATTCGCTTAACAGAAACGGATAAATGCACGGGAATACCGACGCTGCATTCCGGAACACTGGCTATTGCCAAAGAGGGTACTTTTACACTGCAGGCTCAATATCATGGTTGTTTCATGGTTGAGCCGGTAACCAAATCAGGAAGATTTCAGCTATCCCGTTTTGACGAAACCATGAGTTTTGAATTGCTAACTACTAAGACAACGGGAAATAAAGATACGGGAATGGATTTTCCGAGAACGCTGGGATTTCTAAATTTAAATGACGACAAGCTGGATGGTTATTTTGTGGATATCTCGGCTGTGCTTCGCGGACATGGGCGCCATATCAATATGATTACCACCTTGAAATTACAGTGCGAGGTGAATGAATGACAAAAAAACCTGTTCTATCCAAGTCTGGCCGAAAGGTTGTGATCTCTAATTTTGACTGATCCGGCCAAGGCAATCGCAAGATTTTTTTAATACAGGGCAGTTAATTTTTAAATTGCTTAAGAAGGAGTCCAAAGTATGTCAAACCATAAAGAAACTTTTGAAGGTTGTACGATTGAGATAAAAAACAATACTCACTTGACCATCAATGGCAAGGAAATCGACTACCAGTATGATGCGGCAAAAGATAAATTTTCATCGAAATACATGCCCTATACTTTATATGGATCATTGCTGGAACTGGCACGAGCAATCGCCAAACATTCTGTCGAGTTTTCTCATGTAAAGGAGTAGTTCAAATATATTCAAAGAGGAGGAAATTCTCATGGCTATCAGAAAAGATGCAAATACGCTGACTACTGCGGAACGGGCAGAATTCGTTGCTGCCATTCAAGAACTGAAGGCCGAAGGCATTTATGATCAGTTTGTGCTCAGGCACGCAAACGCTATTATGAATGCTATTCATCGTTGTCCCGCTTTCCTGCCCTGGCACCGCCGTTTTATTTATGACCTAGAACTAGAATTGCAGCGCGTCTCGGGCAATCCCAATCTTGGCATACCCTATTGGAACTGGCCCGCAGGAGGTGCGAGTGCTTCCATGTGGGATAACGATTTACTTGGCGGAGATGGCGATGCCGGTGGTGTCGTTCGTACCGGACCATTCCGGGCCGGTCAGTGGACCGTTATCAATTCCAGTGGAGTGCCAGCGGGTCCATTGATGCGCGAATTTGGCCAGAATGGATTGCCAACCTTGCCTACTCAGGCTGAGATTGATCAAGTTATGGCGGTCACGCCTTATGACACGCCTCCCTGGAACATGAGCAGCAATCCAAGTTTCCGTAATCAACTGGAAGGCTGGATTGGCCCTAATCTGCATAACCGCGGGCATGTCTGGGTGGGTGGTTCCATGTTACCGATGACCTCGCCGAATGATCCGGTGTTCTTCATGAACCATTGCATGGTGGATAAGATTTGGCATGAGTGGCAAATACGCTTTCCGAATCAAGGTTATCTTCCTGCCAATGGCGGTCCCTTTGGGCAAAATTTGACCGATGCTATGAATAACACCCCTTCAGGCCAAGTTGGATCGCGCCCTATCGATGTGCTAGACAGTGCGGCGCTTGGCATTGTGTATGACGATGCCGTCGTGCAGCCTCCACCCCAAATACCGCTCATTGTTGTCGGAGCCGCTCCTGTGCAGGCCGATATCGCAACGGCTGGAGAAACGGATGTTTTCCGGTTTGAAGTTCCAACCTTCGGCCCTCATACGATGTTTACCACCGGCCCATCCGATACGTTCATGACATTGTTTGGTCCGAACGATCCGAATGTCGAAGTGACATCAGACGATGATGCAGGCGAGAATTTTAACGCCCAAATCATCCGCAATCTCTCTGCAGGAACCTATTACTTACGCATTCGTCTTTTCAGTCCGAACGCAACAGGAAATTATGCAGTCGCAGTGCGCTCTGATGGCGCGCCACCCAATCCCATTCCCGAGCTCATAGTCGATGGCGCAAGTATCGACGCCGCTATTTCCGCAGCAAATGAAAGCGATGTGTACCGGTTTAATATAGCGGCAGAAGCTGTTTATACCATCGAAACAAGCGGGACAACGGATACTTTCATGACATTGCACGGTCCGGACAGTGAGATACCGGAGATTGACCGCAATGATGATGGCGGCGTTTCTTTCAATGCGCGTATCCAGCGCCAGCTAGCGCCGGGTGAGTATTTTGCCCGGGTACGGCACTATTCGGCTAACGGTACGGGTTCCTATTCCATCCGGGTAATTCAGGGATGAGCAAACACGGCCTCCAACTGTAGCGGGGAATTTTATAATTTTCCGCTACAGTTGAGAAAGGCCGTTATACAGATTTCATAGCACATCCAACTTTTTAAACAAACGCGATACCGCTTAGCAGATATCCTTCAAGACCGGTGCTTATGGCATTAATCTCGGTATTGGCAGCGATTTCCAGTAACTGTGCCTGCGTATAGACGCCATCTTCTAGCCATCCGGTAAAAAAATCGTGATCCGTTACGGAAGGCGCTGTGCCCACTACATTTTGATATACGGTATCGACAAAATCATCGTTGGGGAGATTACCCATGACATCAACCGCAAGCTGTGAAACATTCAGCATGCTCTGGCCGGAATCGAATAAATTAAGGCCGACACCCACATAATCGGGATGTTCTTCGATAGTAGCTGGACCGAATGCGGCACCGATGATTCGGATCGAACTGTTTGCTGCCTGCCCGTCCTTGAGATCAAGGGCAAGATTTTTGTCGGTAAAGCGGAGCCGTTCCATTTCAAATAATGTGTCGTTTCCATCTATACCGGAAACAGTAAAGCTTAAATCAGAACTGGTTGTAGTCGTACCGGAAACTGAGTAGTTTTCTAGAGCGCTACTGAAAACCGCCGTGTCGATACCAGCACCGCCATTTATTGTGTCATCGCCTGTGCCGCCATTTATCGTGTCATTAGCAGCGCCAGCCTGGATGCCATCGCTACCTGCCGTCCCGGAAAGATTATCCGGGCCATCGGTTCCTGAAATCACATTTCCGAATAAAGAACCCGTAATACCGGCAAAGTTGGTAGGTGTGGGTGTGTTGACAGTAGAACCGGAGCCGACTACCAGCGAGCCGACCGTTGATAATGCAGCGTAGGATACCGGGCCCCCTTGTAAACCGGGAAAATTTACGGTGCCATTGGTAGTAAACAAGAAGCCGTTCGGAATGATGTAATCGGGCGTGACAATGCCAAGATCTGCAAATCCCTGCGTGGCAACCAGCACTGCTTTACCGTTCGTCGCCTGGTTGGGTAAATCGGTAGTGAATGAATAAGTATTGGTGTTGGTGCCATCGCTGGAAGTAAGCGAGTGTCCTGTCCAAAAGCCTTGATGATCGCTATCCCCAACCAATTCTATAAATTGAACCGCGCCATCAGCATTTGAATAGATTTCGTTGATATGGAATAAATGAAATGTCATTTTTATCTCCTCATTAAAATGATTGCCTTCCAGCCTCAAGTAATGATGGAACATAGAAAGCTTTTTGTGCGGTTTTTTGCGAAGTTTTGCTTACCCTCGCCATCTTTCAAGGATGTTAGCCTATTCCTTTTGACAATGAAAGCCATTTGATTCAAGTGCTGGCCGATACGCCAGTTTTACGCGTATACTGAATTGTCAGCGAGAATGGCGGCGGATGGGCAGCAGTGCCAAAGCGAATAGATTGCGTAGGAAGAGGGAACATGTATGCATATTTTTAGCCGCTTTACCCATATCATCTAATCATGGGCAGAATATTTCTTTTAATCAGCGTATTACTGCTTACTGGCTGTATCGCTGCTGGATTCAAAGAAACCGTTTCCGCGCACAAAGGCAATGCTGCGGCAATATGCCGTGCCTTATATGAAAATATTGACACCGTCATCGATGATGCAGGTGCACGTGATTATGGCTCATGGCCGGTTAAGGACTTCCCTTACCTTCGTTCCACGCGCCTGCTGGCTTCCTTCAGTCACGAATTAAGCGGTGAATCGCCGCAGTGGCTGGTATGGGTGGATCACATGGCTGATCTGGATGCGCACAGCCGGGCATTGGAACTGCGCAATTTACCCGCTTCAGCAAGAAATCGGCTTAAAAACGATGTGCTTGGTGAACTCAACAGTTGCCGCAATTTATTGATAATGACCGATCTTATGTATCCACAGCAACATGCCCGCTTGCGGGATGCTGTCCGCGTGCCGGATGATTATGTCAGTTGGCGGCAGCTATTGGGTCTTTATCCGATTACTGCGCCGTTGGTTGGCGCGGGAATATCTGCATGGCATGACAGAACTCGCGATACTTTTGCCACGCCGTTAACGTCGCTTCCGGTTAAGGGTAAATTGCTGCGCTGGATAGCGACAACCCGTACCACCGTTAATGCCTCTATTACTGACGAGCGGCTGAGTGCTCAGCAAATCAGCGGAATCCTGAAACATTCCGAAAATCCTTTGGGAATTCCGCTACCGGCCTCTGCCGAGCTGGAGCAACTTTTTGCCACCTTCGCACCCATATGGGAAGTGGATACCGTGGATGAAAATGATCATATCGGTAAAATCATGTGGGAGAAAAACGAGCCAATCGTAGATATCGACCAGCCAACGTTCTATCGCAAGATTTCGCATACCCGGTTTGGTAACCACGTGTTGTTGCAACTGAATTATATTGTCTGGTTTCCTGCAAGGCCCGGTAACGATATTTATGCAGGCAAGCTCGATGGCATCAATTGGCGGGTAACGTTGGGCCCGGACGGCGAGCCCTGGCTCTATGACGCTATCCACAACTGCGGCTGCTACCACGAATTTTTTCTGAGCGACCGCTTGCGCCTGCGCAAGGATCTCCGTTCTACCTATTTTGAAGCGCCGCTGCTGCCGCAACCGGCCCCGCAACGTCAGCCGCTGGTACTGCGCATTGCGCATCATACGCATTATATTCAGCGGACTTATCACGAACATGACACCGATGTTCAATCACCCGCCGCAACCCATGCAAGCAGCGTGATGATGTCCGAGGAGTACGATGCATTGCGTTCTTTGCCTTTCGATGGCGGTTATCGCAACTTATTTGGCAGTCATGGCTTGATTTCCGGAACGGAACGGCTGGAGCGTTTCATTTTATGGCCGATGGGTATCCGTTCACCCGGAGCCATGCGCCAATGGGGACGCCATGCCACTGCTTTTAACGGACGCCGCCATTTTGACGATGCGTTTTTGTTTGAATCATTATTCGAGTATGTGCAATAAACTGTGAAGTCATTTTTAGGTTTAACTACAATAATTTTTTGTTTAACGGCTCAGGTATGGGCGCAAAATGAACGCGTCGATATCGCCCGTTTTTCACAAGGTGATTTAAGCGGTTGGCAGATAAAAATTTTCTCTGGGGAGACGCGCTACGCTTTGGAAAAATCAAATGGCAACCTCGCCTTGCGGGCTGACAGTCATGCCAGTGCTTCGGGACGTTTCCGCGAAGTCAATATCGATCTCAGTACGACACCTATTCTTAACTGGAGATGGAAGATCGATGGGGTGCTGGAAGGAGTTGATGAACGCACACGCCAGGGCGACGATTATGCCGCGCGCATCTATGTGGTGTTTTCCGGGGGCGTGATGTTTTGGCGCACGCGTGCCATCAATTATGTGTGGTCGAACAATCAACCCGCCGGCAGCAGTTGGGCCAATGCTTTTACCGGGCGTGCCCATATGATCGCGATAGAATCCGGTGCTGCACGGGCAGGTCAGTGGATGAGTGCACGCCGTGATGTGCGCGCTGATTACCGCCGGGCTTTCGGTGAAGAACCTGGCCACGTCGATGCGGTGGCAATTATGACGGACACCGACAATAGCAGTGGTGTAGCCACGGCATGGTATGGCGATATCTGGTTCACTGCAAAATGACTCATACCGCATGACATTGTGCGTGATCAATGATTTGACTCACGCCTAATTCAATTGATAGGTGAGTAGCGCACGGACATTGAAAAGGGCGTCGTTCTGGCTGGCAGTGGCTGGAGGGCGTGTAACCCAGAGCGGGCTGTAGAACATCCCTACGCTCAGCGTAAGCTTGTTGGTTATGGGATAAGCCATGCCGGCGCTGGTTGAGAACGTCCAGGTTTCAGCCTTCAGGCGGGTACGATCGAGAATGCCGAACGTTTGGGCATTGACATGAACTTGCGTATCAAGAAAATTGCCCGCGACGGCAATATAAGGTGTTAATCCCCTTAAGCGTTCAATGCGATAGGCGCTGCTGAGTTCAAATCCTGCGTAATGCTGGAACGATTTATCCGCCGATTTCTTTTCACAGCCGTAAATGTTTCCGGGCGAGCCCGGAGAAAATTGCACAACCTCACCTGGACAAGTAAATGCACCTTCTGCACTACCGATTTGTCCGTACAGCCGCATGCCGATAGTCCAGGAATTATGCTCGTATAAAGGGCGCTCCAGTGCAAATGCGAAGAGGTTAGGTTTGATTCCAAAAATTCTGATGGGCGGCACATAAGACAGCGTCAAGGCAAATTGCCACGGCAGTCCGATAGTGACGCGCGGCCGGCCAAAAATAGGCGCTTTGTTCAAGTCTTCTTGCTTTGTGCCATTAAAGCCAACCTGCCGCTGTGCGGAACTGAGTTGCGGAATCCAATCCAACTCGGCTCCGATCTCGATCGATCCTGGTGCCCGGCTGCGCGGCACACTGAGTCCGGAGAGTAGTGTGGCGGAGGTGAAATAATTCATTGCCCATGCTTCCGGACGATCGGAATGAAGCGGCTCAGTGTCCCGGATGACAAACTGAGCAAGCGTTTGATTGCTGATTAAACTGATCAGGAAGCCTGCAAAACAAAGTAGGACACGATAGTGCTTTGGCCCTAAACAATAGGCTGGCGCGCGAAACAAGTTATTTGCTATTTTTTAACCCAATTGCCGTTCACGTGTATCCACGTGCCTGCCGGGACAGTATTGAAAATTTCTTTCGCATACACTTGTCCGACTTGATCGATACTCACTCCTTGGGCGGCGGCCTTTTTTTGGTAAATTGCCTTGCGCTGGGCATTGATGGCATCCACTTGTGCTTGCACGGAGGCGTCTCGGGCGACAGTATAGCCGGTAAAACTCTCGCCAATCGCGCCGGAAGCGCGTAACTCTTCCAAAGTTCCAGCCCATGCTGCTGACGTCAAAAATATGAGTGTCACCACAGTAGTTTTTAGGGTTGCGATAAAAGGTTTGGTGGTTGATTTCCGTGGGATATGCTGCATAGTATTCTCCTTGTCAAATTTTGCTATCAGAAGATGCCTGGATTGGCGGCAATATCTTGCTTGGCTTCTTCTTCAAGCTTTACCCGGATGTCCGCATCGAGCTTGATATTAAGATTAATCGTAATCGGCTCTTGCGGCGGTTCTACCTTGACCGTCGGTGCGCATGCCGGAATGACGATACAGCAGCACATCACCAATAGCCCTTTAAAGATCGCTCTGTTCATTTTCTGATCAATGTTGCACATGATTGCACTCCTTTTTGAGGGTTTCTCAGAAGTTATAGCTTGAGAAACCAATATTGAATTCACTTTTCCTGTGATTGCAAATTAGTGCAGCCCCGCTTAATGAACCCTGAATGAGCCACGCAAAATTTCATGAGACAAATTGTAGCCTTGATTGATTGTCTGCAGAATCTTGCCAATATCTGTTTCAAGATTGATATTTAAGCGGAATGCCCGTCCATCTTTCACATCGGGATTATTCCCTAATAGCGATAGCTTGGCTACTAGATCATGCGTCAGCGATTTATCGAGGTGTAGGGATAATTCCGAATAATGGAAGTTTTGCAATGCCTGCAACAATAAATCCATTTCTTCGCCGGCCGAAGCGAGCAATTGCGAAGCTTTTTCAGACTTGAAATGCAGCATGCCCGGCGCTTTGGCAGCAAGTTGGCCGTTTGTTATCGCAACTTGGTTTTTTTCCCGTATCAGGGGGATGTGAC